>JBJTGN010000266.1:0-13195 GCA_046093905.1 Actinomycetota bacterium | reverse complement strand
AACAGATCCCACGAGGCACCGGCAAAGGTGTTACGAGTCATGAGATTGGTCAAGTTCGGTGCTGCTGACGGCGGCTGGTTCATGTACGCCCCCAACAGTTCGACGCTGTTCTCGCCGAGCCACGGCATCGACTTCTGGGGTCTCGGTCTGCAGATCACTGGTATCGCGTCGCTGACGGGTGCCATCAACTTGATCGTCACGATTCTCAACATGCGTGCCCCTGGCATGAAGCTGATGCGAATGCCGATCTTCTCGTGGATGGTCCTGGTGACGCAGTTCCTTCTGCTGTTCGCCATTCCGGTGATCACCGTGGCGCTGTTCCTCCTCATGTTCCAGCGTTCCTTCGATGCGACATTCTTCGATGTGGCATCAGGGGCCGATCCGCTCCTGTGGCAGCACTTGTTCTGGATCTTCGGTCACCCCGAGGTGTACATCTTGATCCTGCCGTCGTTCGGCATCGTCAGCGAAGTGATCCCGGTCTTCTCGAAGAAGCCGCTGTTCGGATACCCGATCGTTGCCATGTCCGGAGCCGCCATCGGTTTCGTGGGATGGGGTGTGTGGGCTCACCACATGTTCGCCTCCGGACTCGGACCGGTCTCGGTCACGGTGTTCTCACTTGCCACCATGGCCATTGCCGTGCCGACAGGCGTCAAGATCGTCAACTGGGTGATGACCATGTGGGGCGGCAAGCTCGTCTTCACGGTCCCGATGCTCTTTGCAATCGGTCTCGTTGTGCAATTCACCATTGGCGGTCTGTCAGGCGTCACGCACGCAGTTGCGCCGAGTGATACCCAGCAGACCGACACGTACTACATCGTCGCCCACTTCCATTACGTGTTGTTCGGTGGTGCGATCTTCGGTCTCTTCTCCGGCTTCTATTACTGGTGGCCGAAGATGTTCCGTAAGCAGTTGAACGAAAAACTCGGTCGATGGAACTTCTGGCTGATGGTGATCGGCATGAACATGACGTTCGGTCCGATGCACATCCTCGGCCTTCAAGGTCAGCCCCGCCGTATGCAGGTGTGGACGGAGGCTCGAGCCGGCGAAGGATTCTTCGATCTCGGCTTCTGGAACCGCATCGCGTCGACTGGATCGTTCATTCTGTCGATCGGTGTCTTGATGTTCATCATCAACGTGATCTACACCCACAAGTCGAAGAAGGTCGCAATAGCACCTCTCGACCCGTGGGATGCACGCACACTCGAGTGGATGACGGACAACCCGCCGAAGGAGCACAACTTCGATTCGGTGCCGACAATCAACCATCTCGACGAGTTCTTCCATCGCAAGTACGCCGAGGACGCCTCGACACACGAGTTGAAGCAGGTGGCGTCGTCCGAGCAGGTTCTGGCGGAACTGAATGCCCATCCGGACGAGCACATTCACATGCCATCTCGTTCGTACTGGCCGATTCTGCTCGCTCTCGCCTTCCCGATCATCGGCTACGGATTGATCTACAACATGATGATCACCGCGGTTGGCGTGGCGCTCGTCCTGTTCACGATGTTCGGTTGGGCTATGGAGCCCTCCACATCGCCGGATGACGATTTCGATCCTCCTGCCTCTGAGGGTGGGCACACGAAGGAGTTGACGCCTCTTGGCTGATACAGCTGTTGCACACGGCCATGGAACCGACCATGGCGCTCACCACACGACGACGGGCTTGTCGAACAACAAGCTGGCGATGTGGGTCTTCCTCGGTTCGGAGTGTCTGCTCTTCGGCGGTCTGATCTCGACGTACATGCTCTACAAGGGTCGAGTCAGCGAAGGTCCGCAACCCGACCAGATCTACGACATTCCGTTCACATCGGTGAGCTCATTCGTCTTGTTGATGAGCTCTTTGACCATGGTGCTTGCGGTTTCAGCCGCTCAGCGCAAGGACGACCGCAACACCAACCTTTGGCTGTCGGTGACGGCAGTTCTCGGCGCCACATTCGTCGGTGGTCAGGTGTACGAGTTCACAGCCTTCTATCGCGAGGGTCTGGGCTTCACCACGAGCCTGTTCGGTTCGAGTTTCTACACTCTCACCGGATTCCACGGTGTTCACGTCACGGTCGGCATCATCATGCTCGGTGCTCTCGTCGGCATGATTCGCCGCCAGAGAATTCCCGGTGACAAGGCCGAAGCTGTCGAGATGGTGGGTCTGTATTGGCACTTCGTCGACGTCGTGTGGATCGTCATCTTCACCCTCGTCTACCTGATTCCGTCGTGAGGAGAGAACGATGAGCACCGCTACAGAGAATCCCACTTCGCACGACACCGCTGCCCATGACACAGAACACCACGGTGCGTCGGACAAGCAGTACATCGTCATTGCACTTATCCTTGCGGCATTGACAGCGATCGAAGTATCGACCTACTACATCGACTTCGGCCCGCTGTTCATGCCCACCTTGTTCGTCTTGATGATCGTCAAGTTCGTGATCGTGGCTTCGTTCTTCATGCACTTGAAGTTCGACAACAAGATCTTCACCTACTTGTTCTATTCAGGGTTGATTTTGGCAATCGCGGTGTACGCGGGTGCATTGGCAACTTTCAAGTTCTTCTTACAGGGCTGACACAACCGAGAGGGCGGCTTCGACATGCTCGATCCGTGGCGTTTTCAGTTGCACATCGAGGTATGGCTCCTCGTCGCCTTTCTCATTTCGTCGTACGTCTACGTGGTGAAGGTCCTCGGACCTCGAGCGGTGGGCGCTGGAGAAACAGTCGTCACCCGATCTCAACTCACGGCATTCGTGGCGGGAATCGCCATCTTGTGGTTTGCGACCGACTGGCCCATGCACGACATTGCCGAGGAGTATCTGTATTCGGTGCACATGTTCCAACACATGGCACTGACGTACTTCATGCCACCTCTCGTGGTGCTGGCTACGCCGCAATGGTTCGTTCGAATCCTCCTCGGTAACGGGGGTGTGTACCGGGCGGTTCGCTTCCTCGGCCATCCCGTCCGAGCGGCACTGCTCTTCAATGTGGGCGTCATGGTGAGTCACGTCCCCGGAGTTGTGAACGCATCGGTCTCGAACGGTCCTTTGCACTATTTCGTCCACGTATTGCTCGTGCTGACTGCGATTCTGATGTGGCTGCCCGTGATCGGCCCTCTGCCGGAACTGCATATTTCTCCGATGTCGAAGATGATCTATCTGTTCATGAACAGTGTCGTCGCGACGGTACCGGCTGCGTGGCTCACGTTTGCTGAAGGGACCGTCTACAAGCAGTACGAGAATCCGGTGCGTGTCTGGGGTATCTCGGTCGAGTCCGATCAGCAGATGGCGGGTGCCATCATGAAGTTGGGCGGATCGATCTTCCTGTGGTCGATCATCGCGGTGATGTTCATCAGGCATTTCGTCCGCACCTTCCGTGCGGAGAATTCACGCGCCTATGTACGTGAGGAAAAGCCGTTGACGACCGAGGATGTCGAGCGAGCCTTCAGCACAACCGTTCCTCCTCGAGACCGCGTCTGAGACCTACAGTCCGCTGGCTCATTCCCAGCGGAAGGTGATTGCGGTGATCAGTGGTGCGACCACGGCCCAGCCGATGAGGACGAGCCACGTGCGAGGTATGTTCGTTCCACCGCCGACGAGCGAATCGCGCAGTATGTCAGCGAGTGCTCCGGAGGGAAGGAAACGAGCCACAGATGCAATGGAATCCGGGAGTTCATCGAGGGGAATGACCATCCCACTGCTCACCAGCAGAACCAGGAACAGCAGATTCTGAACTGCAAGGTTGATCTCGGCTCGCAATCGGCCAGCGAAGAAGAGGCCGAGACCGGCGAATGCCGATGTTCCGAGAGCGACAGCTGCAGCAGCCTTCGGCCAATCCGCTCGTCCGGGATCCCAGCCGAGAGCGATCGCCACGGGAATGAGAATGGCGAACTGAATGATCAGAACACACAGGATCGACGCGACCTTCGCCATCAACCACCGGGGACGGCCGAGGGGAGTCGTTCCGAGCCGTTTGAGGACCTTGTATCCGCGCTCGAAACCAGTTGCGATGCCTGTGCTCACCATGGCGCTGCTCATGACGGCAAGCGCCAGTACGCCCGGTGTCAAGAAGTCGACCGGCTCGGCGAAGACCTCAGGGTCACCGCTCGCCAGAACCTCGATCTTGCTGAAGAAGGCGAGAATTCCAATTGGGATGACGAGCGTGAGGAGCAATTGCTCGCCATTGCGCAGAAGTGTTCTCAGCTCGCTGCGCCACTGCGACTGAAGAGGACCGCGAACTTTCGCCATCACTGCGCCCCCGTGAGTCTCTTGAAGACGTCCTCGAGAGTCGAAATGCCCGTGCGCAACTCGATGACTTCGATGCCGTTCTCATTCAGCCAAACAGCAAGTTTTGCAACGAGGTCTGTAGGTGCGTCATCGATGACGTAGGTGCCTGGAGACTCCTCGACGAGCCAAGTGATCAGATCGGATGGAAGCGCATCCCAGGTGATTGGCTGGACCGTACGGAGGCGAACTGATCGGCGGGCACGTCGCACGTTGTCGAGAGGACCCTCGACCAGCAACTGACCATGATCGAAGATTGCGACTCGATCGGATACTTTCTCTGCTTCGTCGAGTTCATGGGTGGCCAAGATGACAGTGGAACCTGAGTCGGCCAACTCTCGGATGATCTCGCGGATCATCGTGCGGCCATTCACGTCGACACCACTCGTGGGCTCGTCGAGAAAGGCGATCCGAGGCCTCGCTGCAAGTGCCATGGCAAGCGAAAGGCGTTGCTTCTCTCCACCTGACAATCGTCTCCACGGAGTTCGACCACGCTCGGTCAAGCCGACCCGTTCGAGGAGTTCTTCAGGATTGGCATGTGAGGGGCCCCGTTTGTACAAACCGCAGTACTGGCGAATCGTGTCGAGCGGACGAGCACTCGGGTAGATACCGCCCTCTTGGAGCATGACCCCCATCTGCGGTCGCAGTATTCGGCGATCACGGACAGGGTCGAGACCGAAGATCCGAACCCAACCCGACGACGGTCGTCGGATTCCCTCGCACACTTCGATGGTGCTCGTCTTGCCGGCACCGTTCGGTCCGAGGACGGCTGTGACCTGTCCAGCCCACGCCTTGAGGCTCACACCTTCGACAGCTCGAAGGTCTCCGTAACGAACGACCAGGTCTTCGATGACGAGAGTGGGTTCTTCTCGATTGGTCCGCGAGAACGAGGGGGTCTGCGTTCCGGACACCCCTCCAGATTAGGCAGGTAGCCTGCGCTTGTGATCGATCTTCGTCGTCTGCGAAACGAGTCCGACATCGTGCGAAGTGCACTGGCTCGGCGCAACAAGCCCGAATTATTGGAGCAACTCGACAAGATCAGTGCGCTCGACGAATCGCTACGGGAGATGGCCACGAAACGAGACGCTCTGCGAGCTCGCATCAACGACATCTCGAAGAAGGTCGGACAGGCCAAGCGTGACAAGAACGAGGCAGTTGCTGAAGAGCTGCAAGCTGAGAGCCGAGAACTCGGCGAGCAGGAGTCATTGACGAATGACGCCTATGCCGTTGTCGAAGAAGAAGTGCGTGAGATTCTTTTGCGCATTCCGAACTTGCCACATCCGGATGCTCCCGACGGTGAGGACGACGGCGACAACCCAGTGATCAAGGGACCTATCGGCATGCCGAGTTCCTTTGCTGAACATCAGCGTGTGCCTCATTGGGACATCTCCACGAAACTCGGAATTCTCGACAATGACCGTGCCACCAAGATCGCCGCTTCGATGTTCACCATGCAACGCGGGCTCGGAGCAACAATGGCTCGAGCTTTGTGTCAACTTGCGCTCGATCAGAACGCCGACGACTTCGAGGAAATTCGTCCACCAACCATGGTGAGTACGGCAACCCTCACAGCCACGGGACACCTTCCGAAATTCGCCGATGATGCGTATGCCATCGAGCGTGACGGATTGTGGATGATCCCGACGGCCGAGGTTCCCTTGACCTCTCTCTATGCCGGCGAGATCGTCGATGAATCGCACCTGCCGATCAAAGTGATGGCCTACTCGTCCTGCTATCGACGAGAGGCTGGATCTGCTGGTCGTGACACTCGGGGAATGCTTCGTGCACACGAATTCGACAAAGTGGAAATCCTGTCCATCGCTGCTCCGGAACAAGCTCCCGATCTCCTGAACGAACTCGTTTCTCGGGCGGAGAAAGTGATCGCGCTCCTCGGCCTACCGTACCGCATCATCGAGATCTGTACGGGTGACATGGGTCAGAGTCACCACCGCAGCTACGACATCGAGGTCTACGCCCCTGGGTGCGATGCCTGGTTGGAAGTGTCTTCGGTGTCATGGTTCAGCGACTACCAGGCTCGCCGAGCCGATATTCGCCTGCGTCGGACGGGGCAGAAGGGGACAGACATCGCCCACACGCTGAACGGATCGGCTCTCGCGGTACCCCGGGTGTGGGCTGCAATCATCGAGAACAACCATCAGCCCGATGGCACCGTGTTGATTCCAGAAGTCCTACGTCCGTACATGCGCGGCGCAGATGTCATTCGTCCTCGGACTTCCTGACAAGGACAGTTCGACGTGAGTATTCGTCATCGGAGAGTTCAATACGAGACCGCTGGTCTCGACTTTTCTGATCTTGCGCCGTCGCCTGTCGAACAGTGGCACCGCTGGTACGAGGACGCTGAAGCAGCCGAACTTCCAGAACCGCACGCGATGGCAATCGGCACGGTCGAAGAGCGAGGAATGCCCGACTCTCGCATCGTTCTCGCTCGGGGAGTTGATGATTCAGGAATCACCTTCTTCGGAAATTACGAGAGCGCCAAAGGCCGACAACTTGCCGCTCATCCGATGGCAAGTGCTGTCTTTCCGTGGCTCGCCCTTCACCGACAGGTGAGGATCCGAGGGACGATCCAGCGGCTGAGTCCATCCGAGAGTGATGACTATTTCGCATCTCGACCGCGAGAGAGCCAGTTGGGTGCCTGGGCATCACCGCAGAGCCAGGTGATCGAAAGCCGTTCCGAACTCGACGAGCGGCTCGCAGAGGTGAGCCGACGTTTCGATGGAGTGGATGTTCCCCGTCCTGATCATTGGGGCGGATGGCTACTCGTTCCGGAATCGTTCGAATTCTGGCAAGGCAGACCGAGTCGGCTTCACGACCGGCTCATCTATCGGCGCAACGACACCGACGGCTCGTGGTCGATCGCCCGACTTGCTCCCTGAACATCGATCCACGAGCGCACGGCTCGAGCG
The DNA here is from genome assembly GCA_046093905.1 of Actinomycetota bacterium. Lineage (GTDB taxonomy): Bacteria > Actinomycetota > Acidimicrobiia > Acidimicrobiales > Ilumatobacteraceae > Casp-actino8. The sequence continues at coordinate 6,003 of JBJTGN010000266.1, read as the reverse complement.
AGACCGTCGATGAGAGATCGCGTGTGCGGTGTCACGTCCGGTCCTTCCCAATCCCAAAAGAGGGGAGTGGTGCCGCGCACCCGAGGGGGCAATTCGATTTGGACGCCCTGACCCGGGGGAATGTTCACCGGGTTCCGAGGATGGAGACCCCGCAGCTCGGTCGGTATGACATCCAGATCCGTGATGATGTTGTAAGCGGGCAGGGAATCGCGCAGATGCGAGCCGATGTGTTCCGCAAGTTGTCGATGTTGTCCTCCGAGGAGGAGTGACGAGAAGAACCCGCGCCGACCGAAGCCGTGGATGGTCACGACAGTGTGCACATGCTCGAAGAAGTTTCGGAGGCCCTCGGACTCACTGGGATCGACAGATATCGACGGAAAGTGAACCTCCATACCTGGCGGTTGATGAAGCCCGTAGTAGCTCGCCCCGGACAGTTCAGCTGCCCGCCGGGCGATGACGTCGGTCATCAGCTCGAGCCCACCTCCGTGGTACGCCATGAATCCGATTCGCTGTGACCGATCGAGGTCATGTCCTGTCAATGAGACGACTTCTTCGACGTCAGGGTGATGAAGAACATCGCGGAACACGAGTGTCAGTTACCCAAACGCGAGAGTTCTCGTCGACGGGCGACAACTGTGTACGTGATCGCTGTCAAGACGACAATGCTGAATGCGATCGCCAACAGTGTTCGATTCGAATCGATCCATTGCTGAACACGCTCCTGCCAGGTGAGCACATTGCCTGTGACGCCGTCGGAGTAGTTGCGACGAATGTCGTTGAGCCAGTACCAGGCGAGGAACATACCCGACAGGATCATGACGACTGCCGACGCAACTTCCACGTACTTCATGCCGCTGCGCAAAACCTTGAGAAGACCGCCTTGTGCGAGAGCGAGACTCACCGTCAACGTGGTGACGAGGAGGGACATGGCGATGCCGTACAAGCCAATTGCGAGGATTCCCTGTCCGAATCCTTCGGTGTCGATCGTGCCGAGCACCGTTGCAGAGAACGGCCCGATGGTGCACCCAATGGATGCCACCGCATAGGCGATGCCGAAGACGAACATCGAGAACACTGTGCGATCCCGCTGACCAGGGTCGAGCTTCGGAGTGGTGAATGGAAGGCGGTATCCGAACAGCATCGCTATGCCGAGGATGATGAGTGCGACGCCGATGAGAAGCGCAACATACTTGGCGTTCTGGTTGATCCAATCCGTGAACAGCCGTGTGATTCCGCCGACGAGAATGAACACACTCATGAAACCTGCCGACAGAGCTCCGCTGACGAGCAGTGCACGCTTCACGCTGGCTTGTTGGGTTCCTGGACGTCCGGTCACTCCGAGGAAGTACATGAGATAGGTCGGTAGCAGGACGAAGCCACAAGGATTGACTGCAGCAAGAAGACCGCTCCCGAAGCTCAACCACAAACGATCCGTGTTGACCGCGACAAGTGGAGCAAGGGAGTCGACAAAACGGTTCATGAGGTCAATCAGTTCCTGGATTTCGATTCAGTCACTTGGGCTCGGGAGAAGTTGGGCAATCGAGCGGTCGATGCTCTCGGTCATGAGTTCTCCCGCTACCTGCTTCACGATTCTGCCACTGGAATCGATGAACAATGTCGTAGGGAAAGCTGTGATGCCATTGGCGACGACCAATTTCCCGTTGATATCGCGCAGCATCTCATATGTCACACCGAGTTCATCCGCGAACGAGCGGATCGCCGAGGCTGAATCCTGCACGTTGACCCCGACGAAACGAACCTGCTCGCCATAGGTTTCGAAGGCTTGCTGAAGTGCGGGCATCTCACGACGGCACGGCGGACACGAGGTGAACCAGAAGTTGACGAGCATCGGCTTCCCTGTCGGGGTGAACCAATCCGACGTCGACACGCTGACATCGTCGAGATCGACGAGGATGGAGTGCTGAAGCGGCGTTCCCTGGAGTGGGGCATTCGTGCTGATACCGGGTTGCTGGTACTCGCCAGGTACGTCCAGGACGACATCAGGGTTCGGGCTGTCCGTTCGCTGGCCGGCAGCAAGAAGGATGATTCCGGCGACGATCACTCCACCCACGGCCGCTGCCCACAATCGGCGACGGAGATTGCGCCGCACACTGCCGGTGTCGTGCGATGAAGGCGAACTCACATCGTCAGGTTAGTTGTGCAGAATTGGGTGCGGATGGGGGCATGGGACAGGGATGCCCGGCCGCAGGGGGAGAAGCTGAGGCCGGGCTTACCCGGTTGCAGTCACGGGGTCGTCGATGCGTTGCCCGTGACCGAGATCATGCGAGAAGCGTCATGCCACGCGAATGACGACTTCTCCTGGACGCTGTTCTGCAGGAGTCGTGATCGATCGAATCGTGCGATCTTCGTCGAGAACGAAAATCGGCCGAGGCAGAACCGAAGGCCGGCCTCTTGGTCGCCGATCAGCAACGATGCGCCCCTCTTCGATCAACTCACCCCCCCAGACTCCCCAGGGTTCGATACGTTCGAGCGCTTCGTCGAGACACGAAGATCGCAACGTACATCGAGCACAGATCGCCTTGGCCCGAGCTATGTCGACATTGTCGTCACTGAAGAACAACGGCGTCAATGTGCCATTGCCGTCAGCACAGCGCGCTGCAGAACGATTCGAAGTGCCGTTGAACACGGATCCTGTCTTCTCGGTTGCGATGGTCATGGTGATCGTCATTGCTCTTCTCCTTGTGTATATGTGTTGGTCGTGGTCGGGCTGTGTGAAGGGCTGGCGCAGACCGCTTCGAGGACAAAGAAAAAGGCCGCCGGGTGATCCCAGCGGCCTCATGTGTCCTCGTCGTGGTGGTGAACCTACGTGAGTGACTCCTCGAGCCGCCGGGGCGAACGCTTGGTATTTGCTACGGCAAAACCGTTTGCGCCTGCGAATGCCCACGTCGTCGTGCATCCTGCTGCTGCCGAATACCCTGCTGCCGAATACCCTGCTGCCGAATACATGGACGACATCGATGCAGGGACCTGAATCGACGACTGATGCCAGGACGCGTCGAGATCCCGAGCATGAACCGCTGGTGCAGCGGGACGAGGACTCGACAGACGTGACATAGCCCTTAGAGGAAACCAGATTTCGCCGGTGAAATCAACCGAATTACGAATCCGTTCCAAAACGGTCATATTCGAGGAAACTCGCAGCCCAGAAATCACTATCGAAGCGCCGGGGGTGGCGATGTCGTCATACTGAAGACATGACTCGAGCCAACCAGAGAACCGTTCTGGCCGATCTCGTCGAGCGAGGGAGGCTCACCCAATCCGAGGCCGATGGAGTTGCTGCGGCGCCGCGGTTCACACTTCCCATTCGGGAGATCGTGTCCTATCTTGCAGGACTGATCGTGCTGGTCGGTGTGATTCGCCTCATTGCTGCAGTTCTCGAGGATGCATCTGAGATTGCAATCGCATCTGTCCTGTACATCGTGGCCATCATCACCGGTGCGCTCTCGTGGAGACTCCACAAGCGCACGGGTGCGTGGGGTCGATTTGCCGAAGTCCTCGAACTCGCAACTCTTGGGTCGGGGGGCTTGGCGATCGGTCTGACGCTCGTCGATGTCGACCTGCGAGACGAATGGGCGGCAATCATTCCAGCTGTTCTCGTCGCAGGGTGGGGGACCTTCCGGCTGCGATCGTCCCAATTCGTTTCGGCTCTCTCACTTCCCGTCGGTGTGATGGTGATTGCCGGCCAAATTGCGTCCTTGCTCGATTGGTACGAGGAATTGGGATCGATCCCGATCATGGTTGGCGGTGCAGTGCTGATCGCTTTCGGTCTGACGAAGCCTCACTTGGCATTCATCCTGAGAGGGGTCGGGGCCATCGCAATTCTCGGCTCTTCAGTGGCGCTGTCTGCTGAACGTGACGGTCTCGACGGATTGCTCCCCGGCCTGCTTCTCGGAATTGCGATCTTCGCTCTTGGAGCGGTGCGGATGTGGATCGATCTGATTCTTCCTGGCGGCGCACTCGTCGTACTGGCAGTGTCGATCTTCATCTTCCGCCACATCGACAACGATGTTCTCGAAGGAGTCCTCGTGGTCCTCGTCGGTCTTGTGGTTCTCGCAGGAACCACGGTTGTCGTGAGGCGTTCACATCGGGCATCGACAGACACTCGTGCCTAGTTCTTCCGGGTTGTCCGGCACGAAGTATCCGATTGCGAAGAGGTTGACATGGAAAATGCAGTACTGATCGTGAATACAACCGCGACCCTCGTCATGGTCGGCATCATCTGGTTCGTGCAGCACGTGCACTATCCACTGCTTGCAACTTTCAGCGTCGAGAGTGCTTCTCGAGTCGCACTCGAACATCAGCGAAGAACGGGACATGTCGTCGGTCTACCGATGGCTGTCGAGGGCTTCAGCACGCTTGCACTCCTCCTCATCCGTCCCGATGGTGTCTCGGTCATCTGGCCATGGATCGGTGCCGTGCTTCTTGCGGTCGCGCTCGGCTCCACGGTCCTGCTGTCGGTGCCACTTCATTCTCGGATGGCGAGCAATCCTCAGGCCGACACAGGACACCGGCTCGTCTCGACGAACTGGCCGCGCACCGTTGCCTGGACACTGCGTGGGGTCGTGGGGATCATCATGATCGCTCAAGCGTTGGGAGGTTCAGTGTGAATCAGCATTCAGTCGGTCGTCTGATCGATGGCGTTCTCGATACATCGATCGTTGGCGGGTTCTCTCGGATCGGATATGCGGTCCGTTCCCGCACCCGGGGTTGGACGGACCTCGAGAGTCCCGCATTCGCCGGTCGGACGATTGCCGTTACGGGAGCAACATCTGGCCTCGGTTTGGCGACAGCCAAGATTTTGCGATCTCTCGATGCGAACGTGGTTCTGATCGGTCGCCAGCCGTCCAAGCTCGACGACGTCGTGTGGAAGATCCAGGAGCAGCCGGCGAAAGGAACTCTGAACTCGGTCGTCTGTGACGTGGCAGATCTCGAATCGGTGCGCCGAGCATCGACGGAGCTTGCGGCAATCGGGTCGATCGACGTTCTGATTCACAATGCCGGATCGCTGTCGAAGGAGAGACACATCTCACCTCAGGGATTCGAATCGACGATTGCCACCCATGTCCTCGGACCCTTCTTGATGACGACATTGCTCGCGGACAGGATCACCGACAGTGTGATCACAGTTTCGAGTGGCGGGATGTACGCGGCTCCGTTGCCGAACTTTGCCTCAGGGCGATCTCTCGAAATGCCCGAGGCTGCGTATGACGGCACGCGCCAGTACGCGATTGCGAAGAGAGCGCAAGTCACCTTGAACGAAATGTGGGCTGCGGGTCGTGCGGATCCGCGTTTCTACGCCATGCATCCGGGATGGGCGGACACTCCGGGTGTGCAGGAATCACTGCCCACGTTCCGCACGCTGACGAAACCCCTCTTGCGAACCTCGGAACAAGGTGCAGATTCGATCCTGTGGCTTGCCTCGCTCGCTACTGGAAATGCGTCTGCACCTGCGACAGGTTCGTTCATCTGTGATCGTCAGGTGCGTTCGATACACAAGCTCGGCTCGACTCGTAAGACCGATACGACATCGAACAGAGCCGCACTCTGGGACTGGTGTGTCGATCGCGTGCACGAGTTCTCGAGTCCGATCGCCTGAGGCGATACGCAAGAGTTCGTCCTCAATAGACGGTGTACCCGCCGTCGACGACCACCTCTTGTCCGGTGTGGAATGTCAGGTTCGGGTCGGCCAAGAATGCGCCGATCGATCGGAACTCAGCCGGATCGGCCCAGCGTCGTACCGGCGTTCGTCGTGTCGTGACGTCTCGGAATGTGTCGTTTGCAAACGCAGGTCCGGCCATTTCGGTGACGGTCCATCCGGGCAACAATGAGTTGACGCGAATCTTGTGGCGGGCGAGACCAACTGCCAGCGCACGGACGAGACCGTTGAGTGCAGTCTTGGATGCACCGTATGCCTCGTTGCCTGCAGCACCGTGAATGGCCGAGGTCGACGACACCGCAACCAGACTTCCGCCCGTTCCTTGT
>JBJTGN010000265.1:0-3741 GCA_046093905.1 Actinomycetota bacterium | reverse complement strand
GCACGTCCTCGAAGTCGCCATCGCGATCACCTGGATCGAAGTCCGGGTCGTCGAAATCGCCAAAGAAGTCGTCATCTCGTCGCAAGTTGGGCCGCACGTTCTTCCGTTCGAAGTCGTCGCGTCGATCTCATGAAGACCAAGGGGACCTGACTCGTCCGACACCGCGCGCTGAGCGCCTGGTACCGAGAACATTCGGCCGCATCGTGCTCGCAGTCGGGGCCGTCCTCATCGTCATCTCGTTCGGAAACTCCTTCATTTGGCTACCGGCAAAATCGTGGATCGGCCAGCGCAACGAGGCCGCCGGTCGCCAAACCGAATTGGACACCCTGCGGCAAGCCTCGGACCAGATTCAAAAAGAGATCGACTGGCTGAACACGCCCGAAGGAATCGAAGCCGCAGCGCGGTCCGAACTCGGGTTCGTCATGGCCGGCGAAAAGCGCAAGGTTCTCGTCGGAACCACCTCGGCTCCTGTCGAACTCCCATCCGGATGGCCCTACGACCTCGTCACCCAGATCGTCTCGGTGATCGAGACCGAAGAAAAGCTTGCGGCTGCCGAACAAGCTGGTCAATGAACGATCCGGCCGACACGAGCCCGACCGTGAAGAACCTGAAGTACCCCGGCTAAGGTCAGGGCGCACGACTTTCGACACGGGGGTTCAGACGTGACAGGTGGAAGCATTCTCGGCAACCGGGTTCTTCGCAAAGAGGATCCGAAATTCCTGACGACCGGCGGCGAATACGTCGACGACATCCAAGACGAACCGTTGCTGCAGGGCGCCCTGTATGTGACGTTCGTTCGTTCATCGGTTGCGCATGGCCGCATCCTGTCGATCGACGCATCCGAGGCTCTCGCAATGCCCGGCGTCGTCGGCGTGTACACCGCTGAATCTCTCGGACTCCAGCCCGCTCCCGCAGCGTTCAACCCGATGGTTGCCCGCACTCTTCTTGCGAGTGACAAGGTCCGCTACGTCGGCGAGCCCGTGGCCGCTGTCGTCCACGAACACCCGTACCAGGGCGAAGATGCCGCCGAGGCCGTCTTCGTCGACATCGATGTTCTCCCCGCGCTCGTCGACATCGAGGAAGCAATGACCTCCTCGACACTCATTTACGAGTCCGCTGGAAGCAACGTCGTCTTCGACACGACTGTCATCGGCATGCCGGACAACACCGGCGACGCGTTCTTCTCAGGGTGCGACGTTGTCGTCAAGGGACGCACGTGGAATCAGAGAGTTGCACCCTGCCCCCTCGAAGTGCGCGGCTCGGCTGCGACATGGATCGAAGGTCGGCTCTTTCAATGGGTTTCGACGCAACATGCCCAAGGCATCCGCCCGACGATCGCCGGAGCCAACGGCATCGACCCGGCACAGGTTCGAATCATCACCCCGGATGTCGGTGGAGGCTTCGGCGCGAAGATCGGCGTGTACGGAGAAGAGCTGGTCCTCGGCCGGTTGGCCAAGGAGACCGGACGTCCGGTCCGCTGGCGCGAGACCCGTAGCGAGAGCATGATGGCGCTCGGTCACGGTCGCGCGCAGTTGCAGTACATCACGATCGGCGGCAGCCGTGATGGCCAGGTCACCCATTACCAGTTGCACGCATTGCAGGATTCGGGCGGCTTCGCCGATACCGGCACGATCCTTGCTCCGTTCATGACCCGACCGATGGCCAGCGGCGTCTATGCAATTCCGAACATCGAAGTTCGCACGACATCCATCGTGACCAATACGACTCCGACCGTTCCGTATCGCGGTGCAGGACGACCAGAGGCCACCGCCGCGATCGAGAGGGCGATGGATCTGTTCGCTCTCGAAATCGGAATGGACCCTGCCGAGGTTCGACGCAAGAACTTGATTCCCAAGTTCGATCAGCCCTACACGACTGCGATCGGTCAGACCTATGACGTCGGCGACTACGAAACCGCTCTCGACAAAGCGCTTCAGGCAGCCGACTACAAGGCGCTGCGCGCCGAGCAGGCGAAGCGACGCGCAGCCAACGATCCGAAGCAGTTGGGCATCGGCGTGTCCGTGTACGTCGAGATCACCGGTGGAGCTCCGCAGTTGCACGAAAGTGCGCGCATCGAGGTTCTCGACAATGGTCGCGCCGTGGTCTACACCGGCACCTCGCCACACGGCCAGGGCCATGTCACCGCCTGGAGCATGATCGCAAGCGATGAGACCGGAATCCCGATGTCGGACATCGATGTCGTCTGGGGAGACACGGACCTCATTCCCGAGGGTGGCGGCACCATGGGTTCGCGTTCACTCCAGCAGGGTGGTGCAGCAGTCAACAAGGCATCCGAGGAATTGGTCGTCAAGGCCAAGGGCATCGCTGCTCGCCTTCTCGAAGCTTCGGAGTCCGATATCGAACTCGACAAGTCACGCGGCGCTTTCCACGTGGCTGGTACTCCTGCCATTGCCAAGACTTGGGCTGACATCGCCGTCGCTGCGAAGTCCGATGGCGGCCTCGACGTGGAATCTCGCTTCGATGCGCAAATGCCGACGTTCCCCTTCGGAGCCCATGTCGCGGTCGTCGAAGTGGACGTCGAGACGGGTCGCGTGAAGCACCTGCGCCAAGTCGCATGCGACGATGCGGGACGAGTTCTCAACCCGCTGATGCTCGAAGGTCAGATCCACGGAGGTGTCGCCCAAGGCGCAGCCCAGGCACTTCTCGAAGAGGTCCGCTACGACGCAGACGGCAACCCGACCACGTCGAACCTGGCCGACTACGCCTTCATCTCGGCGGCAGAGTTGCCGAGTGTCGAAGTCATCCACATGGAGACGCCGACATTCGTCAATCCGCTCGGAGCGAAGGGAATCGGCGAGTCCGGCAGCATCGGGTCGACCCCCGCTCTGCAGTCAGCGGTGATCGATGCCGTTTCCCATGTCGGGGTACGCCACATCGACATGCCGTGCACCGCTGAGAGGGTCTGGCAAGCCATTTCCGCTGCCGCCAAGTAACGAGGACCGCACGCCTCGACACACCCGATCCCCCGTGGGTGATCTCAACTTGTAGCGTGCAATCTTGTGACTCGAACGACCACGTCCACACAGAGCGTCAGCAGTGACGCCCCCATCGTTGCAGTCGGACTCTCGCGATCCTTCGGATCCGGTGACTCGATCGTCCATGCCGTCGATGGCATCGACCTCGAAGTACGCCCCGGTGAAATCTTCGGATTTCTCGGTCCGAACGGTGCTGGTAAGAGCACGACTGTGCGCATGCTCACGACTCTCCTCAAGCCAACGGCCGGAACTGCCCGAATTGCCGGCTTCGATGTCGTGCGCGAAGCCGACAAAGTGCGCCGCTCGATCGGCGTCGCACTGCAGGATGCCGCGATCGACCCGTTGATGACGGGGCGTGAACTTCTCGAATTGCAGTCGGTTCTCTACGGACTGCCGAAGAACGTCGGTCGAACTCGCGGCCTCGAGCTCCTCGAACGCGTCGGCTTGACAGCAGCAGCCGACCGTCGAGTCGGCACGTACTCGGGCGGAATGCGTCGACGACTCGATCTTGCGTTGTCGCTCGTTCACGAGCCGTCGGTGTTGTTCCTCGACGAGCCAACCACCGGTCTCGATCCGATGAGCCGCCTCACCCTGTGGGAGGAGGTACGCCGTCTCAACGACGCGGGCACGACGGTTCTCCTCACCACGCAGTACCTCGAAGAAGCGGATCAACTCGCCGATCGCATTGCTATCATCGACCACGGACACATCGTGCGTCAGGGTGTGCCCCGCTATCTGAAGGCCC
>JBJTGN010000264.1:0-6535 GCA_046093905.1 Actinomycetota bacterium | reverse complement strand
TTCTGGCCGATCTGGCCGTCGAATGCCGCAACCGAGGCGATGTTGACGATTGCGCCACGCTCGCCGTACTCGAGTGGTTCGGTGGTGCTCATGGCCGTCGCTGCCAACCGAATGCAGTCGAATGTTCCGACGAGGTTGATGGCGATGACCTTCTTGTATGCGTCGAGGTTCGCCGCCGAGTCGTACGAACCGTCCTTGCCGACGGTTCGCTGTGCCCAGCCGATACCAGCCGAGTTGACGAGGACACGAAGAGGTCCCATCGACTTGGCCATCTCGATTGCATTCATGATGTCTTCGGTCTTCGTGACATCGACCTTGCAGAAGGACCCGCCGATTTCCTTGGCCAGGGCGTTGCCCTTGTCCTCCTGAAGGTCGGCGATGACGACCTTGGCGCCCTTCGAAGCGAGGAGTCGTGCCGAAGCAGCTCCGATTCCCGATGCTCCACCAGTGACGATTGCGCTTGCTCCTGAAATATCCATATCCGCAGGCTAGGCAGGAGGCCTATCTCCAGCCGAATTCACGAACGGCATATCACGAACGGGATATCACGATCCGGGTACTGGTCCCAGATTCTCTCGGGTATCGACGATGCGCAGCGGCTCGACAGACGAGAACCCGGCACCGCTCGGAATCCAACCGGAAATATCAGCGAGGAGATGTGTCGCACCATCCACGAAGAAGCACACCGCCCCTTGGGGTGAGACCTGCGCGATCACAGAGTTGGCAACTGTCTGTGAGCCAGCAAAGTTGAGGTTCGAGGCAAGTGGCCTCTGAGCCGAGCAGGGATACACGGTCACGTACCCTCCGCGTCCATTGTTCGGAGGGTCGGTCACCGTCAGGTTGATGAAGATCGAACCAACGCCCGAACCAGGCAGACCCCATCTGCTCACGACCGGGAGTTCCACTGAGTCGACGACACCCGATGTATTGCCGAGGCGCGTATTCAGAACGCCGCCCTTGCCGTCTCGAGTGTCGAACATTCGAGTTGGCGAGATCGGCCGGAAGCCGGATCCGGTGCTGAACCAGCCGTTGACATCGACAATGAGATCAGCTTCACCATCGACGAAGAAGCACACGCTGCCAGTTGCAGAAACGGGAACGACGACTCCATTGGCAACCGTTCGCCCGTTGACGTAGTTGAGATTCGATGCGAGGGGCGGAGTCGTCCCACACGGATACGCAGTGACATATCCACCACCGCTCGCGCCTGTTGCGTTGGTTGCGGTCAAGTTGATCGAGACTGCTGAAACACCAGTTGCGGGAATTCCATTGAGACCGGTCATCTGCAGAGCCAGAGGAGCCCCAGACCCTCCCGAGCGACCAACACGTGCAATGGGGACACCGCCGGTTCCATTGCGCGTATCCATCGCGCGTACTGGAGTCATCGTTCTCAACCCAGAAGCCGCAGAGAACCAGCCGTTGACATCGATCACGACATGTGATGGTTGTGTCGAGGCGATGCAAACCGAACCAGAAAGATCAGCCAAGAGATTCACCGGAGCGATCACGGCGTTCGCTACGGTCTGTCCAGTGGTGAAGTTGATCGAGGATGTCGGCGGCTGCTCACTCGAGCACGGCCACACCGTCATGTATCCGGGCCCTTCGGGACCAACTGCCGTGAGGTTGAAGCTCACGGCGACGACATCGGATGTCGGAATGCCGTAGTTGCCGGCCATCGGAATGCGGAGATTGCGCAGTGACGAAATCTTCACGGTCTGGTCCACCGCCGGCGCCTGTCCCCGAGACAATTCGAAAGCCCGCTCCCTCAACCACAACGCAAACTGCGCGCGACCGGTGGGCGAGAGATGGACGTTGTCGCTGAACCACCTGTCGTTGGCACTACCGCCACTGTGGACATCCCAATTCAGGATTCGCAATTGAGGCCATCGACTCGCGGCGGCTCTCAATGCCCGATTGCCGGTTGCAAAAGGCGAGGATCCGTTGACGATTCGACGCTCCGACATCGTCACCCAGCCGACGATGCGGACTCCCTTCGAGACGAGAGCTTGCATGACTTGATCGATCTCGGCACCGAGACCCGATTGTCCGTCGTTGTACCCCAACTCGACAATGGCCACATCGGGCGAGCCACTCAGTCCCTTGGCGATGGAGAGACCGTCCGACGTCGCTGGTGGACAATTGCCGACAGTACAGCGGTATCCCTGCGAGTCGTATCGAGCCGAATTGAACACTCGGTCGAGCAAAGTGGGAAGCATTCCCGTCGCATCGTTCGCTGCGACACTCGTTCCCACCGAGTCCCCGATGAAGACGAAATCGTCGTTCGAGGCGTAGTCCCGAGTGACGAGGCGGGCTCGAATCGATGACGACGGGAATCCGTAGGCACTGCGCAGGTCTGATGCCTTGACGGTCACTGACTTCGTGCCATCGAACAACTTGACGCTGACCGCCCATGCTGGGGTGACGCCATAGAGACCTGGGCTGATCGAGGTGTCGGTGACCATCTCGACTTTGGTGATCTTCGACAGCCCGTACCTGCTGGCAAGCGCTGGCGCGGAAAGGATGCGCGTCCACCGACTCCATGGGTTGGAGTCCTGCTTGTCGCCGTCATCATCGACCGGAACGAAATTGATACCTGCAGTGCGATCACCGTTCGAAGACGAGAACTCCGTCGACACCGGATTCAGCGGAAAGGCCTCCCTGATCCGGATGACCCCAGCGGTGTCCGCAATCGCCCGGTCCGTACGCGGATCCTCGAGAACGACCACCGACGCCGTTGCATTCACACGTGTTCCCGCTCCGCCATACACCTGACAGGAATCGGTGTCACAGGTCTTCGCGTGCGGGTATCTCTTGCCTGCGTAGGTGCCGCCCTGCGCGAGCGCATACGAGCGCGCAGCAACGGACTGAGCCCTGAGGGCGTTGATGCCCGCACCTCCGGCGCGGTCTGCCCAAGACGCTGGAGATTCGCGCGGGACGACGCCGCGCAAATAGGACTCGATTCCGATGTCATTGATCGTGCGATCCGCTCCGTCGGAGCGATTCGTTGCGTAGATCTGGCCGCGGTAGTGCCTGATTGCCCCCGACCCGTCACAGACTCCGAGGAGTGAGCCGACAGGCGTATTCGGATCGTCGCCGTCGTTCACGGCAAATCGAGGACCCGCTGCGTTGAAGCTCGCCTTCATTTCTCCGAGGTATCGCCAGCTCGACAACGAATCCGTGGCCGATGGGCACGTGCGGCTGGCATTTCCCCAGACCTTGTACGTGGCTGTCGTTCCCGACGAGGCCACTTCTCGAGCGACGAGCGAGCCAAAAGAGCCAGCAGTTCCTCCGACCCATGTCGCATTGCTGTTCGCAGCGACAACCGCTGTCTGACGTCCGTCAAAGGCAGCCAGCGCCACCGTGATCCGCAGTCCCGCAGGTGCTGTGCCGGCAATGGTGCCGCCGTAGTAGTGATCGAGGATCCACGTCCAGTCTCGATTGTGAATCGTCGCCCATCCGAGCGAGCCGTATTGGCTGAGTCCGCGACCGTGCCCATTTCCCTGGCCCTCGATCACGACCGCAACTGCATCGCTCGGATTTCCTGGGGCTGCAGAAACAGGTTGAATTCCGCCGGCAATACCCGTGACGAAAGTCGACGAAACGATCGCCGCACACGCGGCGAGGCGATACGACAGTCTGGTTCTCCTCGTTCGGATCGTCATGATTTCCTCGAGCTGCATGAATGTTCGACCCCGAATTCGCCCATCTCTGGCAGATTCTTCGTCACGCAGCGTTGCTCCACGGTAACGAATCGAGCGCCGACCCGGGAGTCATGCTCATGTACGACCGGTTGCGAATTACGGGATTGCTTCGACGGCGAGACGATCCACGAGATCGTTCATCGGGTCGCCACTGTGACCCTTGACCCACTGGAAATCCGGACGCTCGTCTTCGGGATACGAGAGATACAACTCGATCAACTGGTCCCAGAGATCTGCGTTCGCAACTGGCTCACGCTTGGAGTTCCTCCATCCGTTTGCCTTCCACTTGACCCACCAACGATCCCTGAAGCAATGAACCACATACGTGGAATCACTGACGATGACCAGTCTCTTCGTTTCACTGTGTGCAATCGGACCGTTGACACGAACGGCTTCGATCGCAGCTGTCAATTCCATTCGTTGATTCGTGGTTCGTGCCTCGCCACCGCTGCTGCGGGTTTCTCCATCGGGGGCAACAGCCCATGCCCAGCCTCCCGGACCCGGATTGCCGCTGCACGCGCCATCGGTATAGACGACAACGGTCGAGGCAAATTGGCGAACAGGCGAACTCATGAGCGCATCATGTTCGCACATCGTCGAAACGTGTGCTGAGATGCTCGACACGTCGAGCTCATTCGACACAGTGAACTCAGGTGACTCAGTGAACTCTTTGGGCGTACCTGTCGGTAACTCTGCGAGAATGTCCGCATGCTCTTCGACGGCTCCGTCCACCAACTGCCGGATACCGATCCCACCGAAACTCAAGAATGGCTCGATTCGCTCGATGCGGTGATCGAGGTTCACGGCAAAGTCCGGGCGCGCTACCTCTTGTCACGCCTCCTCGAGAAAGCCCAAGAGAGTCAGGTCAGTTTTCCGGCCACCGTCAGCACTCCGTATGTCAACACGATCCCGCGAGAGTTCGAGCCGTGGTTCCCTGGTGACGAACACATCGAACGTCGCATCCGTGCCTACATCCGCTGGAACGCAGCTGCAATGGTCGTTCGTGCCAACAAGTTGGCCGACGGAATCGGCGGGCACCTGTCGACATTCGCGAGTTCGGCGAGCCTCTACGAGATCGGCTTCAACCACTTCTTTCGTGGCAAGGACGACGGCAATGCGGGCGACCACATCTACATGCAGGGTCATGCCGCCCCCGGCATCTATGCACGTGCCTTTCTCGAAGGACGCTTGACAGAGGACGACCTCGATCACTTCCGCCGCGAGATCGGTCGAGGCGGAAGAGGTTTGTCGAGCTATCCACACCCGCGCCTCATGCCGGACTTCTGGGAACACCCGACTGTGAGCATGGGTCTCGGACCGATTACGGCGATCTACCAGGCACGTTTCAATCGATACATGCTCAATCGGCAACTCGATGACACAAATGCGAGCCGAGTCTGGGCTTTCCTCGGTGATGGCGAAACCGATGAACCGGAGACTCTTGGCGCCCTCAGCCTTGCTTCACGAGAGCACCTCGACAATCTGATCTTCGTTGTCAACTGCACTCTGCAGCGGCTCGATGGTCCCGTACGCGGCAATGGAAAGATCATTCAAGAATTGGAAGCGGTGTTCCGCGGTGCGGGATGGAACGTGATCAAAGTGATCTGGGGATCCAAATGGGACCCTCTGCTCGCACAGGACAAAGACGGTGTGCTGCTCAATCAGATGAACACCACCGTCGATGGCGAATTCCAGCGTTACTCGGTCGAGTCGGGCAACTACATCCGCGAGAACTTCTTCGGACCGGACCCGCGACTTCGCCAGATGGTCTCACATCTCACCGACGAAGATTTGAGGAACCTTCCCCGAGGCGGCCACGACTATCGCAAGCTGTACGCGGCATACAGCGCCGCGGTTCAGAACCTCTGCAGTGGTCGACCGACGGCGATCCTGTGCAAGACGATCAAAGGTTGGACCCTCGGTCCCGACATCGAAGGCCGTAACGCAACACATCAGATCAAGAAGATGACAGCAGCCCAATTGAAGTCGCTGCGTGATCGACTACATCTTCACGACGAGATACCCGACTCGGCTTTCGAAGGTGACCTGCCGCCGTACTACAAACCGAGCGCTGGTTCCATCGAGTACCAGTACCTCCTCGAACGCCGCAAAGCACTGGCTGGCTTCGTCCCGACTCGTTCGGTTCGCGTGCGACGTCCGCTCGAACTGCCGTCTGCAACATGTTTCGCGGAATTCGACGCTGGTTCTGGTGGCCAAGCGGTGAGCACGACCATGAGTTTCACCCGTCTGCTGCGCAATCTCGCACGAGATGACGCATTCGGACCACGAGTCGTTCCCATCATTCCCGATGAATCCCGAACGTTCGGCATGGACTCGCTCTTTCCTGAATTGAAGATCTATGCCTCTCAGGGCCAGAAGTACGAACCGGTCGACCACGAGATGCTCCTGTCCTACACCGAGTCTTCCGATGGACAGATCCTCGAAGAAGGCATTACCGAGGCCGGATCGATGAGCAGTTTCATCGCGTCGGGAACGTCATACGCAACACGCGGCGTGCCGACAGTTCCCTTCTACACCTTCTATTCCATGTTCGGTTTTCAGCGCGTCGGCGACCTCATTTGGCAAGCAGCCGACAGTCGAACCCGCGGCTTCCTTCTCGGTGCAACGGCTGGTCGAACGACTCTGTCCGGCGAAGGTCTCCAGCATCAGGACGGACACAGTCTCGTACTCGCGTCGACTGTTCCCGCATGTCAGTCGTACGATCCCGCGTTCGCCTACGAGGTGGCCGCAATCGTCAGACATGGCCTCACCCGTATGTATGGCGGAGGCGTGGGGCCGAACGGGGAAACCGATCCCGACGCGTTCTATTACCT
>JBJTGN010000263.1:0-1945 GCA_046093905.1 Actinomycetota bacterium | reverse complement strand
GGTGATCTTCGTCTTCAGCCACGATTCGGTAGGCGTCGGAGAGGACGGCCCGACGCATCAACCGATCGAGCAACTCGCGTCGCTACGGTCGATCCCCGGGTTGCGGGTGATTCGTCCGGCTGACTCACGGGAAACCGCTGAGGCATGGGTCGCAGCGCTCGCACACGACGGGCCGACCGCCCTCATCTTGTCTCGTCAGACGGTGCCCAACGTCACCGACGGAACGGCAGTCCAGTTGGGTGCGAAGATCGTTCGCGAATCGGCCGAACCGCATGTCACCTTGATCGGCACGGGTAGCGAGCTCTCTGTCGCGTTGCGTGCAGCGGAAACGCTCGAATCGATGGGGATCGGCAGCCGAGTCGTTTAGATGCCCTCCTGGGACATGTTCGCCGAGTCGACGGATGATCATCAGAGGAAGACTCTCGGCAGTGTTCCGGTGGTTTCCATCGAAGCTGCGTCAACCTTCGGCTGGGATCGCTATGCGGACGTGCCGCTCGGAATCGATCGCTTCGGCGCGAGCGCCCCAGGATCGGTGGTGATGGATTCACTGGGTATCAACGTGGATCGAGTGGTCGCAGAAGCGAAGAGGTTGACGGGCAAGGCGTGACTCCGCTCCAGGATCTGTATCGGCTGCAAATGCAGAGTCCTTGGTTGGACAATCTTCGACGCGACGAATTGCGCAATGGACACATCGAGAACCTGATCGAACGTGGTGTCCGAGGGATCACTTCCAACCCGACGATTTTCCAGAAGGCGATCACCTCGAGTTCGGCGTACGACGAACAGATCTCGGAATTGACTCGTCGGGGTCTTTCGACCGAGCAGATCTACTGGGAGCTCGTGGTCTCGGATGTCATCGAGGCCTGCTCCATTCTGGCGAAGGTGTACGAACGATCGAATGGCGAGGATGGATTCGTCAGCCTCGAAGTCGATCCACATCTCGCCGCCGATCCGACGTCGACGGCGGCGATGGCACGAGAATTGGCGGACAGGGTCGGACGTCCGAACCTGATGATCAAAGTGCCGGCAACGGCCGAGTGCCTCCCGGCGATCACCGAGATCTTGTCCATGGGCATCTCGGTGAACGTCACCTTGATCTTCGGACTTCCCCGCTATCGACAAGTGCTCGAGGCCTTCATGGCCGGGGTGAATGGGTGTATCCAGACCCATCCCGGAAAGGTGGAGGCCTTGCGGAGTGTCGCCAGTTTCTTCATCTCCAGGGTGGACAGTGCGATCGATCCTCGACTCGTCGAGATCGGCAGAGAAGAACTGTGTGGTCAAGCCGCTGTTCACCAGGCACGGGCCGCCTACGTTCTGCAGCGAGAGTTCTTCGCATCGTCGGAATGGACGACGATGGAGAGTCACGGGGCCAAGCGCCAACGTCCCCTGTGGGCGAGTACCTCCACGAAGAATCCCCACTACCCCGATTTGTTGTACGTCGATCAATTGATCGGGCCGGACAGCGTGAACACGCTCCCTGAGCAGACTTTGTTGGCGTTCGAGGATCATGGCACCGTCGATCGAACGATCGATCGGGACGTCGCCACGAGCATCCAGTTCCTCGACCGACTTGGCCAGGTCGGAGTCGACATCGACGAGGTCGCCGAAACGCTGGAGCGCGACGGGATCGCGTCCTTCGCGCAAAGTTTCGACCAGTTGCTCGAGGCACTGCATTCCAAGGTCAGATGAGCGACAAGCCGTCTCCTCGTCGACTCGGTGAGGAAATCGAACGACTCATCAGTGAATTCGGCGGCCCCACCGAACCTGGCTATGTCCACCAACTGATCAAATCGGCGCTCGACATTTCGAAGACCGACGTGTCGACACTGGACGCGAAGATCGCTGCGTCCGCTCTCCGCGAAATGCAGCAGGCGTTCAAGATGATGGCGCCATTCCGCGATCGTAAGAAGGTCACGATTTTCGGATCTGCGCGCACGAGCAAGGG
>JBJTGN010000262.1:0-2705 GCA_046093905.1 Actinomycetota bacterium | reverse complement strand
ACGAGATGTAGCACTCGGGCACGCGCGCGTGCCCGAGTGCTACATCTCGTTCGTCCGGCCAAGACCGTACTCGAGCTCGGAGCATCCGTCGGCCTGATGACCGCGGTGATGCATTCGTGGGACATCGAGGTCACCGCCGTCGAGCTCGACCCGACCGCTCACGGCATTCTCAGCGAAGCCGCCATGCGCGTTCTGATCGGCGACTTGGATGACCCGCACACCCTCGAACCTCTCGGCAACGAGCGATTCGATGTGGTGCTCGCGTCTGACGTCCTCGAGCACCTCAAGGACCCGTTGCGGTGTCTGCGTCAAGCCGCCCAGCACGTCAAGCCCGAGGGTCGCGTCATCGTGAGCATTCCGAATATCGCCCATGGCGACATCCGGCTCGCCCTGTTGGCGGGCTCGTTCGAATACGCCGATATGGGACTACTCGACCGTACTCACATCAAGTTCTTCACCCGCTCCTCCCTGACGAACTTCCTTGCAGCCGCCGGACTCGAGCCAATCAAGTGGCATCGCACGGAACGACCCATCGGTGAATCCGAGATTTCTCTGCCTGCCGAACTCGTTGCGTGGGGTCGGCGAGTGCTGGCTGAAGATCCCGATGCCGACACGTACCAATGGCTCGTCGAATGCAAGGTGAGCCAAGTCGGTGCCCAAGTGCCAGCTGTTGAGCCGGTCGATGCACACAATCCAGTGGTGCGTGCGCTCAGCGGCGGTTTCGTCGCACGTGTGAAGTCCCGACTCCGGTGAAGTCGCCCTCCACCGTCAGATTCCCGAGAACGTCATTCGCCCACTCGACCTGACCCGACACAAGGTGCGCGAACGACATCAGACTCGCTGATGGGTCAACTGGCTCGTCGAGCAGATCGGGACCGAACCGCTCGATCACCTCGCGACAGAAGTTGAGCGCTGACGTGCGGATGTCGCACAGTTCGCGTCGATCGAGTTCGCTGAAATCGTCCTGGTCGCGAAGGCGAGCCACCAAACCCTGTGGCGTGGATTCGATGCGATTCACCTGCCCATGCTCGGCCGCCCAAATGACCTCGAGGAGCAGGCCGTGTTCCATCGTCACACTGTCATCCGAAGGCCAGTCGAGGCCTTCTCCGAACAAACCATGCGTTGCACCACGAGCCTTGCGTGCCGCTGGTGTCGTCGTCGCATACAAGCCCGTGAATGTGTGCGGGAGTACAGCCTCCAGGCAGCGCTGGATCGTGGCCGAATATCCGAGATCGGCGAGAACGACCGATCCTTCGGGAGTGACACCGAAGTGACGCAAGTAGTGCTCGAGAGAACGCAGATCGGCTTCTCCGCGCGCGACGATGTGCTCGGCATATGGTTCGAGCACTGCCGTTGCTCGGTCGAGGTCGGCGGGCAGTTCGAGTCGCTTGTCGAGTCGGACATCCGCAGGAAGTGAGAGGCCGATGCGATAGCGCACGAGATCACGCGCCGTGCCCACCCAGGTGTTGTCACCGAGCAGCAGATCGGTCGTAAACCGCGTCCCTGGGCTGCCGATAGGGCGCTGCGACGCGAGATCAAGAAGTAGTGCGCCGGCGGGAGACCGCTGGGAAGAAAGGGGCTCAGTCGTTGAAGAGCAGTCCACGGCAGATGTCCATCACGGGCAATGAACAACATGTGGCTCGCATCACGAGTGGCGGAGTGCTGGATCAACCAGGTGATGTACGTCCACAGCAGCGGTCCGATCCCCGCCCATCCGAACCGCCGCGCCGGAGAGGCATCTTCCCACCATGACTGGCCGTCGCTGAAGGCCCCCGTTGCTGCAAGGCCGACGACGAAGTCCGTGCCGAAGGTTCGACTGCTGTCGATTCGTCGACGGTCGATGCCGAGATAGTCCGCCGTCCCGTGCGGCGAGGGCACATGGATTCCGTCGA
This sequence comes from Actinomycetota bacterium, assembly GCA_046093905.1. Classification (GTDB taxonomy): domain Bacteria; phylum Actinomycetota; class Acidimicrobiia; order Acidimicrobiales; family Ilumatobacteraceae; genus Casp-actino8. The sequence goes on along the minus strand of JBJTGN010000262.1, from coordinate 813 downwards.
TACCGCGGTCACGCGGTATCTGCACATCGGAATGCTCGTTGTCACCGAGGTGCATCCACCGGTCTCTCGGCACTGCGTACGTCGATTCGACGAGGTCCCACATCGCACCCGAGTCCTTGCGCGCCCGCACTTCATTGGAGACCAAGACGCCGTCGAACACGTCATCGGCTCCGATACGTCCGAGCAAATCGTCGATGCACGATCGGGGCAGATAAGTGTCGGACATCAAAAGAATCGTGCGGCCCGGTCGCCGATGTGTCCGAAGCAGGTCGATCAGCCACGTCCTCGGGATGCACATGTCGGCTTCGAGAGCCGCCTCTGCAGCGATCATTGCGGCAACGCAAGCACGCATCGCCGACGGTGCGGCTGCACGGATGTCGACGATATCGACATCGCCGGACACGGTCTGCCGGGCTGCATTTTCGGCATTCAACCGACATCGCAGAAGTGTCTCGGCAGCGATGCCGCGATCTGCAGCGGCACGCCTAGCGGCAAGAGTCTGCAATGTGGACGGACTGAGGCTGGGGCGAAGGACGAGAGTGTCGAAGAGGTCGACCGTCACCAGATCGGATCGCGCCATCGCTCGTTCGATATCGGCTTCGATCTTCGATCGGCTCGGCAAGGTGCGCCGTGCCGACCAGTCCCGACGCCACTGCGGCATCGCCGTATCCAGCTCGACCACGTGGAATCCCTCGGATTTGGCGATGTCGAGGATTGAACGTTCGATCGCATGGGCGATAGTGCCATCGGCGGTGATCGGCTCAGGTGGAAATTCATCGAGTGAGAATCCGGCCTGCCACAGCGGCCGCAATG
>JBJTGN010000261.1:0-2879 GCA_046093905.1 Actinomycetota bacterium | reverse complement strand
CCGAGGCAGATCGTGGCGATGTCGTTCTTGATGAACTGCATCGTGTCGTAAATCGCGAAAAGTGCCGTGATGTCACCACCAGGACTGTTGATGTAGATGTTGATGTCCTTGTCCGGATTCTCGCTCTCGAGGTGGATCAACTGCGCACAGACGAGATTGGCGATCGTGTCGTCGATCGGCGTGCCGAGGAAAAGAATGTTCTCCTTCAGCAACCTGCTGTACAGGTCGTAGGCCCGCTCTCCCCTGTTCGTCTGCTCGACAACCGTCGGAACGTAGTAGTTGAACGCTTGAAAATTGGACATCTGACCCTTCATGCTGTTCCCATCATTCACCATCGGACTGACCTGCCTCCTCGACATGCTCACTATCGATTCGATCCCCGTCATCGTGTGAGTGCCCGATCACATGATCTCTGTCGAGGACTTTTCCGCTCGGATCGACGTACTCGACACGATGGATCAACCAGTCGAGAGCTTTCGACTTGCTGATTTCAGCTGCAAGATCCACGACAGCGTCGTTGGCCCGATACGCCGCACGAACTTGATCTGGGCCGACGAGCCGAACCTTCTTGTTCTTCGGCGAACCTGCCATCTGGTGTTCCCGCATCGCATTTTCATTTGTACGCGCCGCAATGAGAGCAAACTCGTTCTCCACGTCGTCGTCCGAGGCGTGCAACGACTCGGCTTCGACCACGGCTCGCAGTGCAAGATCGACCTTCACTGCTTTGACGCTCTGAGGTCGCAAGTTTTCGACGAACGATGCTGCGTCCTGTCCCGTCATCTGAAGCCACTGATCGATGGAGATGCCCTGCATCTGGAACTGTCGCACGGTGTTCTCGACACGGTGCTGCAAGTCTGCTGCGATCATCGACTCCGGGGCCTCGATCACCACGAGTTCCGACAAGGAATCGGTGACTCGATCGATCACGACATTTCGCACTTGACCAAGACGGTTCGATTCGAGTCGCTCACGAATCGAATTCCTCCATTCGGCAACGTTCTCAACCCCCGGTATGTTCTTAGCCACCCAGGAGTCCTCGAGATCCGGCAACACGAGTTGTTGGACTGCATTGACGGTCACAGTGAAGTCGGCTTGTTCACTCGTTCCCGACGGCGTGTCCGTGAACGTCACCACGTCACCAGCTGATCTGCCGATGAGCTTCTCGTCGAATGTCGGCGCGACCCACTTCTTGCCAACCTCGTACGACCACTCGTCGACTGCCAATCCGACCACCGGCTCACCGTCTCGGCTTCCGACGAGATCGACGATGACGAAATCACCTTCGGCCACCTTCTTGTCCACGGTGGTCAGCGTTCCCAAACGGCGGCGCTCCGCGTCGACAACCTCATCGACCTCGGACTCGGACACATCGAGAGCAGGTACCTCCACCCGCAATGACGCATGTCCGGAAATCTGCACCACGGGTCGTACCTCGCACGTCGCATCGAATTTGACGGGGCCTGCTTGTTCCCCTCCGACGATCTGGATGTCGGGAGTCGCAACGATGTCCACGTTGTGTTCTCGCACTGCCCTGGCCAGGTACATGGGGACGCTGTCCCGCAATGCCTGCTCACGCGCAGCTTCGATACCGATTCGAGCCTCGAGCACCTTGCGAGGCGCCTTGCCCGCTCGAAAACCGGGAAGACGCACTTCCTTGGCGATCTTCGCAAAGGCGGCATCGATGTCCTGGGAGAAGTCGGCTTCGTCGATCTCGACAGAAAGTTTCACACGGTTGCCATCGAGATGTTCGAATACGGTTTTCACAGATTTGGAAGTCTACCTGTGCCTCGAGGGTCTGCCTTTGCGAGAGGTGCGAACCCGCTCAGCTCGTTCGAAACGTGCCTCCGACCGATCGATGAGGCATGATGTACCAATGCCGACTTGGAAGCCCCATACCCTGGCCAAGCCTCACGCGGACCAGATCGACCTGCGTCTTCGGGACACCGTCCGCGCCATTGTCGACCTTCCCGATGTGCCGGCTTCGACGCAGGGTCGTGTTCTGCTCGCGAATGGGTTCAACTGGCAGCGATACCGCGTGCTGTTCGACAACGGTGTCGAACTCGGTGATTTGGATCATCGACACATCGAACCCACAGGGCGATCTGCACGGCGTATCGCTCGTGCTGCCGCTCGACGACGCTGATCCAGCACGTGAAAGACCTGCGTCATCGTTTCCCCGCTCTGGCGGGGTCTACCGGCACGTGGTCCCGATTCGATGGACCGTCAGGAACCCAGATGGTCGACTCGGCCATTGCCGCCGTCGACGAATGGATGAGATCGGGGCGCACGGCTGCAGTCGGTGGTCCTTTCGAAGCTGCTCGCCAATGCGAAGAACTGCTCGACCGCACTCGCGCCACACTCGGCCGACTCTTTGGTGCCGATCCGACCGGTTTCAGTTTCGGTCCGAATACGACGACCAACAACATGGCTTTCGCCAACGCTGTCAGCGAGACATTGAAGCCCGGTGACCGGATCGTCGGTACCCGCCTCGACCATGATTCGAACGTGATGCCCTGGAGACGAGCTTGTCATCGCTCCGGAGCCGACCACGTCCTCGCCGACTTCGATCCTCGAACGGGAGTGCTGGACCCTGACAGCGTCATCGCCCTCATCGATGACCGAACGCGGTGGGTGACCGTCCCGATGGCCTCCAATCTGCTCGGGACGATGCCCGCTCTGGATCCGATCATTTCGGCTGCGCACAGTGTCGGAGCACGCGTCTACGTCGACGCAGTCGCTGCAGCACCTCATCACCCCATCGATGTCACCGCAATGGACTGCGACGTCCTCGTCACCTCTCCGTACAAGTGGTACGGGCCACACGCCGGAGTCTTGTGGTGTCGGCCCGAGATCATGGACGATCTCGACCTATGGAGGGT
>JBJTGN010000260.1:0-2641 GCA_046093905.1 Actinomycetota bacterium | reverse complement strand
TGTCTTTCGTCCACGTGACTCGGGACGCCCTCGGGATTGCAGAAAAGTCTTTGGGTGCTCTGATAGCCGAGGCTCGATGATTCTTCAGAGAACGATGACCGGTGTGCCGATCTGAGCGAACTCCCAAACGAAGTCTGCGTCGAGATTGGCCTGTCGCTGGCATCCACCGGACAAGCGCTGACCGAGTTCTTCTTCAGTTTGATACAGGGTCCCGTCATCGATGCGAACTGGCAGAGCATGGAAGCCGATTGCTCCAACGTCAGTTGTCAACCAACGCACCATCTTGCTGAGGCGCGCTTTGCCATTCCACGCGGTCGAGACTTCCGAACGGCTGTAGACCTCATGCGTGCCGGGGGTCTCGTTCCCGTACTTGCTACCCGAGACGAGCCATGAGCGAATGATCTGTTCGTTCTCGTCGATTGCCCAGACTCGTTGACCCATTCGCTCGTAGACGAGACGGCGCCCTGAACCGGAATTGGCCGGCACAGGCGGAGCATCTGCGCCCGCGGACGCAACCGATGACAAGAGAAATCCCATCAGGTCGACCGCACCTGGTGCCGGAGCGGGTGTGCGGACGACGTTCAGCGGCTCCTCGGGCCAGATTCCGAGCGAGATTCCGGTCTCGCGACCGGCTACGCCATCGACATAGAGGGAGCGTTCGACCTGAAGCTTCTTGACGGCCTCAGCTGTTCGAACGTCATAGGTGCCGGTAATCGGTCCCGAAAGGTAGCCGGACGCAACGAGAGCCTCCTGAAGACACTTCACGCTGTTGCCATTTGCGCCTTGGCCGAGAGGGCTCGGTCGCATTTGACAAGGTTCCGTTTCTTCGATGGCCGCTTCGTCGATGTCATCGAGACCCGTCTGAACGAGTTCAGCATCTGTTCCTTCGAGAAGGGCAGGTTCAGTCGTCTCCGAGGTCGACATGGATGAGGTCGACAGGGAGGAAGAGGAACTGCTGGACAAGACGGCAGCAACGAGGCATCCCGCTGCAATCAGGCCGACTGCTGACATGAGGAGGTTGCGGTGATGGGGACTGGTCATGGTCGTGGTGAGCGCGAAAAGCTACGAATCCGACCCTCAGACTACCCGAGGAGGCCGAGCCTGGATCGGGCAGGTCTGGTGAACGCTGTCGATATGCGATCATGTACGAGATTCATACGAATCCGACTCATGGAAAACATGCAGAGAACTGGGCGATTCACAAGGGAACGTTGGACCGAAGCATCCATCCCTCTCTTGACTGGCAAGACATTTGTCGTCACCGGGGCGAACTCAGGTATTGGTCTCGAAGCGGCTCGCTATCTCGCGGGCGCGGATGCCCGGGTGATTTTGGCGTGTCGGGACGAGGGTCGGGGACGACGTGCATGTGAAGACATACGAGCGTCAACCGCACGCGGTGAACTGGTCGTGCGACGCGTGGATCTCGCGGATCTGGGATCGATCCGGGCATTTGCGGAACGGATCGTGAATGACAGCGAAGCGATTCATGGATTGATGAACAATGCGGGTGTCTTTGCTCTGGATCGGAGCCACACCGCCGATGGATTCGAAACGCACTTCGGCGTCAATCACCTCGGTCACTTCGCGCTGACCGCTCTCCTTCTGCCGAACTTGAGCCGAGTCGAAGGAAGTCGCGTCATCACCGTGTCCAGTCTTGGGCATCGTCCAGGACGTCTCGACCTCGAGGACCCGATGTACGAACGTCGTCCGTACAGTCGATGGGGGGCGTACTTTCAGAGCAAGCTCGCCAATTTGTTGTTCAGTCAGGAGTTGCACCGTCGGCTGAGCGGGAAAGGTCATCCCACGATTGCGGTGAGCGCTCATCCGGGAACGGCGCGAACGGAAATCGGGCGACTTGGCACCTCGACGATCAATCATTTGATTCGACGTTTCATGCCCATCCTCGTTCGGGATGGAGTTCACGGCGCACGCTCCCAAGTTCGGGCCGCAGTTGATGAAGGCGTTCATGGAGGAGAGTTCTTCGGTCCGCGCTTCATGTTTCTCGGTGCACCTGTCCACGAAACTCCGAGCCGTCGAGCGCGAAACGAAACCGACGCAAAATCTCTTTGGACATTGAGCGAAGAATTGACCGGCGTCTCATTCGAACTGTGACAAGTGCATCGATGTGACCCGCGTTAGCGTGGTCGCTGACCGGAAATAAGGGGGCTCATGATCCTCATCGCTGTACTGCTCATCTGCATCGTGATTGCTGCGATCATGTGGACGAAGAGAAAACCGGCGGATGCGACGCCCCCTACCCGAGAGTCGGTCGACTCACGACCGAGTCGAGAGTCGGACATCCCCGGGTATGTCGGGGCATTGCTCCAACGATGGACAACTGCCGGACTTCTCACTGCGGACATCGCTGATTCGGTGCGAGCATTCGAACGGACCTCCAGTAGTCGAGAGGTGCCGAGAGTCGAGAAACGAGCGAACGTCCACGTCATCGCTGAGGCTCTCGGCTATCTCGGTGGCGTCCTCGGACTCGTCGGCGTTGTCGTGCTTCTCGCACAGTTCTGGAACGACTTCTCCGACGGAGTGCGTCTCGGAGTGCCACTTGTATCGTCAGTTGTCGTTGTGGTCGCTGGAAGTTTTTTGCCTGAGTGGCGGAGTGCTGAGATGATGAGACTTCGGGCGTTGG
>JBJTGN010000259.1:0-5675 GCA_046093905.1 Actinomycetota bacterium | reverse complement strand
CATCTGGAGAACATCTCCGGCAACCTGTTCCTCGGCGCAGTGAATGCTTTCACCAGCGGAGTCGGCGAAGGCAAGGACATGACCGATGGAGCTACGCGCAGTTACCCGGACATCGCCAAGCGCTACAGCGAAGCTGGGATTCGGTGGTGCGCCATCGGTGACCGCAACTACGGCGAAGGTTCTTCCCGCGAACACGCTGCGATGGAACCACGCTTCCGAGGAGGCGTCGTCATCTTCGCTCGATCGTTTGCTCGCATCCATGAGACCAACTTGAAGACGCCGGGTTTGGTGCCACTGACCTTTGCGGACCCGAAGACGTACGATGCGATCGAACAAGACGATCGCATCAACGTCCTCGGTCTCCCCCCTGTGCCGGGTCGTCCAGTGAAGTGTCAGATCGTGAAGCCCGATGGATCGACCATCGACTTCGACGGGCTCCATACGTTCTCCGACGAGCAGGTCGAATGGTTCAAGGCCGGCTCCGCATTGAACATCGTGCGAGCACGAGTTGCGGCGGAACGCTGACTCCAGATTTCGACGACGGCTCGACGTCAGTCCGTGCCCGGTCGCCGTTGACCTTCAGCGGCCGGGTCGCCTTTGTAGCCCGGCGGGTACGACAACCTGAGTTCTTCAGCAGACGGGGCTCGAGCAACCTGAGCCTCGATCGGCAATTGCGCCCGGATTGCGGACATGAGCCTTCGAGTGTTCGCGTCGTGATCATCGCTCGACACATACATGGGCTCGCCCACGCGAACTCGAATGGTTGGCGGATTGACAACATTGAGCAGATTCGGAAGGCGTGCAGCGCGCGGCCACACCTTTTCGGTTCCCCACAATCCAACGGGCACCAAAGGCACGCTTGCTGAGCGCGCCAGGCGTACTGCGCCCCAACGTCCCTTGAGTTCCGGTTCGAAGAAGGCCGGTCCCCTCGGGATCGTTCCCTCAGGCATGATCGCAACGAGTTCGCCGGCGCGCAGCGCATCCATTGCAGCATCCAAGGGCTGATCACTGCCCGTTCCGCGCTCGACGCGAATACCGCCCAGAGCTGTCGCCAACTGCCCAACGAGTGGCGCGTCGAAGACTTCCTTCTTCCCGAGGAATCTCACCGGCCGGCCCGTCTTTGCCACGGTGACAGCCATTGCGAAGACGTCGAAATACGAACGGTGGTTACCGCAAATGATGGCCGCCGACTCGTCAGGGATGTTGTGCGTTCCATCGATGTCGAACCCTGCGAAAGGAATGAATGTCGGTCGTGCCAACTGAAGGAGCAGCGACTGCAACTCCATGTTCACGACAGGCACCTTGGCAACGCCTGGTGGAACATCGAAGTGAAGAACTGGCCAACGCCGCGCAGCTGCAACGACGGCAAGCCGCGGATCAGGATTGACAGCAGTCGGGTGGCCAACCGCAGAGAGCAGTGGCACGTCGTACACGCTGTCGGAGTACGCGTAACAGTCAGCGAGATCGATACCTCGATCTCGTGCCCATGTTCGGACTGCTGCAAGCTTGCCGCTGTTCCACACGAATGGACCGTCGAGCGCGCCATCGTACGTGCCGTCCGAGGCGACTCGGTATCTCGTTGCAACGACGTCGTCGAACCCGAGTAGTTCAGCAAGTGGCGCAACCAGGTCGGACGGCGTTGTCGTCGCCATCACGAGAGCTCGACCTTCGCGTCGGTGTTCTTCGATGACCTGGCGAGCGAACCGCGGAACTAAGTCGGCCAGCTCTCGCGCCGCAGAACGCGCAGCCCGCGCAACATCCTCGCGTCGACGACCTTTCGCCGCGGCGACAGCGAGGCGCGCGAGTGCCATCGAGGGAAGAGTTTCTCCCACCCGGTTGAACAACTCGAAGAGAGCACCTTCGCCCGGAATCCTTCGATCGACGAGACCAGCACGTCGCATTGCCGCCGAAAGAATCGGTCCGCTGGCTTCCACCAGCAATGTGCGATCGAGGTCGAAGAAGACCGCCGTCGTCGATTCACCTCTACCCGACTCGACTCGTGCTGTCTCGTTCACGGCTCCACCGTAATGGCGAAAAGCGATCTCGAGAACGGGAAAGGCCCCGCTTGGGGGAAGCGGGGCCTCTCAACCTTGATCCCGGTGGAGGGGGGTCCACCTGAGGGGATCATGTCGTGTGTGTTTGAGGGAAACACACAGCGATCAACGACAAAAGTATGCCTCCTGGACTGTCAGCGATCAAGTCGATATCGGAGATAGTTGATATCGTTTTTTCAGATGGATGTGCGGCAGATCCAGACTCTCATTGCCATTGCCGACCATGGATCGTTTTCGGCCGCCGCGCGAGCGCTCTACACGGTTCAATCGAACGTATCGGCGCATATTTCTCGCCTGGAGCGAGAAGTTGGGGCAATCCTCGTCGACCGATCGAGTGGTCGACTCACCGACGAGGGAGCAGTCGTTCTCGAACATGGTCGCCGGGTCGTGCGCGAACTGAGCGAAATCTCAGCGGATATCGCTGCACTCCACGATGTTGTTGCAGGGGAAACGCGTCTCGGGGTCATCGGCACCACAGGGCGCTGGCTCATGCCCCAGTTCCTCACGCGTCTTCGTGAGGCTCACCCCGATGTCCGGCCACTCATCTCAGAAGGCGGAACGTCGACGCTGATACCGCGACTTCTCGCTGGTCAACTCGATGCGGTCATCGTCCACCTTCCAGTGGACGACCCAGAAATCCACGTCGAACCCCTCTTTGCAGAAGACCTCGTTCTTCTCGTGCATTCCCGTCATCCGTGGTCGAGGGAGTCCGAGTTGCCGATCGAGCGCCTCGACGAACACCCACTGATGCTCCCTCCATCGTCTTCCACTCTTCGCCGAATCATCACACGCGCAGCCGATGCCCATGGCGTGACTTTGCGAACGCTCGCCGAGATCGACGGGGTGCGATTGCTTGCATCCCTCGCGTTCGAAGGATTCGGTGCGGCGATCGTGCCCGCAACCGCGGTTCCGGCGTGGCTTCGAGGCGACTTTGCCGTGATCAACGTTCCTGATCTCCCCCGTCGAGTCGTGGGCTGGGCTCAACGTCGCAGGCCCAAACCGGGCCCACCGACCCGCGCTGCGCTCGACATCGCCCGAACCATCATCGAGCGTCGAGGCGGACGCCAACCCGGACTTCACCTCGGCCCGAAGCCACTTCTCGTCTCTCAGTGACCTCGACATCGACGATCAGGGCAATGAGCCGACGCACTGCAATCATCCGGTGCCGACCTCAGCCAATACTGTGAAGCCATGAGCACTGTCGAGCTGAAGGCACAGGTTCCCGGAGTTGCTCGCGCCAGTGTTCGAACCATCACCAATTCCGATTCCACCAACCGCCGTGTCGTTTGGCTCGAAATCTCCGCCGATGCCCATCGCGGAGCTCTGACATCGGAGTCCTCGAGCATGATCGAATCTGCAGCGAGAGCGGCTTTCGATGCTCGCATTCCCTTTGTGGCTGTCCTGGCCTCATCAGGTGCCGACATTCGCGAAGGGTTCGCTGCACTGCACGGATGGGGGCTCGCCGCGAAAGCTCTGACCGATTGCTCCGGTTTCGTCCCCACCATCATCATCGTCGATGGACCCGCGGTCTCAGGTCCGGCTCTCCTCCTTGGAGTCGTCGACCATGTCGTCATGACCGAGAGCGCGTACGCCTTCGTTTCGGGACCGACAATGGTCGAGGAGTTCACCGGTGTCTCCATCGACAACGACGACCTCGGCGGTGCTGGAATCCATGCTCGTTACTCAGGCGCTGCCACGGCAGTGGTTCGTGACCTCGATGGCGCCGTCGATTTCGTCGAGCACTTGCTGTCGTTCCTACCGGACCATCTCGACGCCGAGCCACCCCGAAGTGCGGTCGAGGATGATCCGAATCGCCGAACTCCGGAGGCGGGAGATGTCATCCCCCCGTCGTCGACAGGCAGCTACGACGTCCGATCCGTCATCGCTGCACTCTGTGACAACGGAGACTTTCTCGAACTCAAGAGCCAGTGGGCGCCGAACCTCGTGACTTGTCTCGCGACTTTCGACGGTCGACCTGTCGGCGTCGTTGCGAACCAGCCCATCGCGCTCGCAGGCACCCTCGACATTCCCGCCTCTCAAAAGGGCGCTCGATTCGTCTCGTTTTGCGACGCATTCAATATTCCCCTCCTCACACTCGTCGACACGCCCGGCTTCTACCCCGGCAAAGATCTCGAGTGGCGGGGAATGATTCGCCACGGTGCCCAACTCGTCTTCGCATATGGACGGGCTTCGGTACCGCGCATCTGCATCATCCTGCGCAAGAGCTACGGCGGGGCCTACATCGTCATGGACTCGAAGAGGATGGGAAACGACATCTGTCTTGCATGGCCGTGGGCCGAACTCGCTGTCATGGGTGCAGGCCAGGCGGCCGCCATCTTGCAGAGGCGGGCATCCCCGGATGAGCGAGCCGCGTTCGAAGCCGACTACACCGAACGACTCCTCAATCCGTACATCGCCGCCGAACGGGGCTTCATCGATGGCGTCGTCGAGCCAGTCGACACGCGCTCAGCGATCTGTGCCGCCCTCGACACCCTTGTCGACAAACGTGAAGTGTTCGCTGGACGCAAGCACGACAACGGTCCACTCTGATCCGAACTTTCAGGTCTGCGAAGGTCATTCCGAGCCCGACACGGTATGGGGGGAAGCACCGAACACTGATTATCCTCGGAAGCGGAGGAGAAAGCCTCCACACCACCGCACGACCCGAACAACGGGTTTCGACACGAAGGGGACGATCTACGGTGCCCGACACCATCACGATCATCGACGACCGCACCGGCAAGAAAGTTACCGTACCGATCACCGACGGCGTCTTCCCCTCATCAGCAATCCGGGAACTCGACCCCAGTCTTTTCGTGTACGACCCCGCCTACTTGAGTACGGCCGCATGCCGCTCGTCGATCACCTACCTCGACGGTGACAACGGTGTGCTGCGGTACCGCGGCTATCCAATCGAGCAGCTCGCGGAGAAGAGCACATTCCTGGAGGTCGCCTATCTCCTCCTCAAAGGCGAACTTCCCGACAGCGCTCAACTCGATCAGTGGAATGAAGATGTCACGCATCACACCTTCATTCACGAGAACATGCGCAAGCGCTTCGTCGACGGCTTCCATTACGACGCCCACCCCATGGGAATGTTCGTGTCCGCAGTTGCCGCCCTCGGAACCTTCTACAACGACGCCAAGGACATCGAGGACAAGGACAGCCGCGACAAGCAGATTCTCCGTCTGATCGCGAAGATGCCGACTCTGGCTGCGATGTGTCACCGCTTCTCGGTCGGCCTGCCATTCGTCTATCCCGACAACGACATCTCGTTCGCTGCGAACTTCTTGAACATGATGTGGAAGGTCGGCGAGTACCAGGTCCATCCGGTGCTCGAACGAGCAATGGATGTCTTGTTCATCCTGCACGCAGACCATGAGCAGAACTGTGGAACGACCGCGATGCGCGTTGTCGGGTCCAGCCATGCTGATCCCTACTCTGCCTGTTCTGCTGCGGCTGCGGCCCTCTATGGACCTTTGCACGGTGGGGCCAACGAAGCTGTCGTTCGCATGCTCGAAGAAATCGGCACTCTCGACAATGTCCCCGCATTCATCGAATCGGTCAAGGCAGGCCAGGGTCGCCTGATGGGATTCGGTCACCGGGTGTACAAGAACTACG
>JBJTGN010000258.1:0-9511 GCA_046093905.1 Actinomycetota bacterium | reverse complement strand
CAAGTCCTACGAAGAAAGTGTGAAAGGAATCGTCAACAAGATCGTTCTCGGTGAAGCCGATGCCGGCATTGTCTCTCGAACCGACGTCATTGCTGCAGGTACTGCAGCGCAGGGCGTCACGATTCCCAATGAGTTCAACGTGGTTGCCGAGTATCCGATCACCCTGATCGGCAATACGTCCTCCACCTCCGCACGCTCCTTCTTCGACTTCGTTACGACATCTGAGACAGCGCGCAAAATTCTCGAGTCATACGGCTTCGGTCCGCCATGAACCGAACACCGAGACATCGCACTCCCCTTTCGATTTCGATCCTGGCGGGAACTGCCGTGCTGTTCTTTCTCTTGCCATTTGCCGGTCTCATGGTGCGCGTGCCATGGAGCAGCCTCATCGATATCACATTCGATCCTGAGGTTCGCCGTGCACTCTGGCTCTCACTGCGTACATCGACACTTGCTGCGATCGTTTCGGCGCTCCTCGGAATTCCTCTCGCATGGGTGCTTGCTCGTACACGAATTCCGGGTCGGTCCGTCATTCGGGCTCTCGTCACTTTGTCGATGGTGCTGCCGCCCGTTGTCGGGGGAGTTGTGCTGCTGTTTTCCTTCGGCCGGCGTGGACTTTTCGGTCAGTATCTGGACGACTGGTTCGGTGTTCGACTTCCGTTCACGACCGCGGGAGTTGTCATTGCGCAAATCTTCGTTGCCATGCCATTTCTCGTTCTCACAGTCGAGTCCGCCTTTCGTCAACTCGATCCGCGTTTCGAGGACGCGGCTCGAACTCTCGGAGCTTCACCGTGGTTCACGATGCGCCATGTGTCATTGCCGGCTGTGCGTTCAGCGTTGGTGGCAGGTTTCGTTCTGGCATGGGCGCGTGCCCTCGGTGAGTTCGGCGCAACGATCACCTTTGCGGGCAATCTCGCAGGAACGACGCGGACGATGCCCCTCGCAACCTACCTAGCGCTCGAAACCGAGCCATCCACTGCACTCGTTCTGAGTCTGATGATGGTCGCAGTGTCGTTCAGCGTCATCATCGGAATGCGCAACCGATGGCTCGAAACCCCGGGCAGGTCCGTTTCATGACTCTCGAAACACGAATCGGAATTTCGTGGCCGAGCCTTCAGCTCGATGTCGATCTTCGTGTCGAGTCGGGTCGCACCCTTGCGATCATGGGACCGAATGGTGCAGGAAAGTCGACCGCTTTGCGTGCACTTGCTGGACTCCTTGCCCTTCACGAGGGCTTCGTGCGAGTCGATGGGGCAATCTGGGACGATCCGAAGGCCTCGAAGTTCATGCCCGCTCCCGAGCGCAATGTCGGTCTTGTCTTCCAAGATCATCTGCTGTTCGCTCACATGACCGTTCTCGACAACGTTGCTTTCGGTCCGAGAGCGCGTGGTCACTCGAAGAACGAAGCCCGCGAACTCGCGTCGGATTGCCTCAACCGTCTCTGTCTGGGGCATCTCGCCGACAACCATCCGCGACAACTGAGTGGTGGGCAATCGCAACGAGTTGCTCTCGCCCGCGCGCTCGTCAACCGTCCTGATCTCCTCCTCCTCGATGAGCCGCTTGCATCACTGGACGTCGTCACACGTCGTCACATGAGAACGGAGATATCTCGAGACCTCGGCACCTTGCACCCGATGACGATTCTCGTGACACACGATCCCGAGGATGCTCGTCTTCTCGCAGATGACGTCGTCGTGATCGAGCACGGCAAGATCGTGCAACGTGGCACACCGGACGAATTGGCTACTCGACCCGCAACGCCGTACGTCGCTGAGCTCTTCGATCGAACATGACGCGTCTTCGCCGGTCAGGCACCGAATTGCTCACTGGAGAATGGGCAGTACTCGGTCTTCTCAATGCCGCTCCATCGCACGGATTCGCGCTCGCAAAGGAACTTGCGCCTGGTGGCGATATTGGACGCATCTGGTCGCTGTCTCGACCGCTCACCTACCGCGCGATCGACCAACTCCTCGAGCGCGGATTCATCGAGGCACGTGCCGAACAGCCAGGGCGCGCGGGAGGAAACAGAACGATCTATGCCGCTACGAGAACAGGACGATCTGCCTTTCGCACATGGGTGACGAGCCCCGTCGATCATCTCCGGGAACTCCGAAGTGAGCTTCTGCTCAAACTCGTCCTGGCTCAACGGTGCTCGATCTCAGTCGACGAGATGATCGCCAGCCAATTGCAGCTCATTCGCCAGATTCGCGCCGGACTCGAAACTCGGCTGAAAGACACACCGAACGATCTCGTTCTTGTCTGGAGAATGCACGCCGTCGACGCCGCTGTGGGATTTCTCGTCGATCTCGACACTGCAGCACCCTGACAACCACCTCTAGCCTGCGATTCATGGGCGAGGTGAACCTGACATTCGACAACACGTTCGCCGCGCAGTTTCCCGAACTGTGCCAACCCTGGTCAGCGAATGCGATCGAGAACCCAGTGACCGTTCTCGTGAACGAACCGCTCGCCCGAGATCTTGGGATCGATCCTGCAGTCCTGGTGTCTCGCACCGGGGCCGATGTCATGAGTGGAACGGTGACGCCTCCAGGCGCCCAACCAGTTGCTCAAGCGTATGCAGGTCACCAATTCGGCGGCTACTCCCCTCGTCTCGGCGATGGTCGCGCCCTGCTCGTCGGCGAGATCATCGACCCATCCGGGCGCCGATTCGATCTTCACCTCAAGGGATCTGGGCGCACGCCGTTCGCTCGCGGTGGTGACGGCAAAGCAGTTCTCGGCCCGATGGTGCGCGAGTTCATCATCGGCGAAGCGATGTACGGCCTCGGCATTCCAACGACACGTGCGCTCGGAGTTGTCTCGACGGGAGAGAGCATCGCCCGGGAAACGCTGCTGCCCGGTGGCATTCTCGCTCGAATCGCATCGAGCCACATTCGTGTCGGAACCTTTCAGTACGCAGCAGCGCTGAAAGAGGAAGGTCTCGTCCAGAGACTGGCTGACTACGTGATGGCACGCCATCGTTCACCGATCACCGATTCGGTCGACGAACCCGATCGCTATCTCGCCTTTCTCGAATCGATCGTCGTACGTCAAGCACGTCTCATCGCTCAGTGGATGCTCGTCGGATTCATCCACGGCGTCATGAACACCGACAACATGACAGTCTCCGGTGAGACGATCGACTTCGGCCCGTGTGCATTCATGGATGCGTACGATCCAGCAACGGTCTTCAGTTCCATCGACACTGGCGGTCGGTATGCGTACGGCAATCAGCCACAGATCGGTCAATGGAACCTGGCACGACTCGCCGAGACTCTGCTCCCACTCATCGACGACGATCAGGACACGTCGATCGAGAAGGCGATGTCGGTCCTGCAGCGGTATCCGGACATCTTCCAAGAGGCATGGGCTTCGGGCATGCGCTCCAAACTCGGATTCCCGTCGACAACACATGACCCTGCAGCAGATACAACTTTGTTCAACGACCTTCTCGCTCTGATGCACGCCGAGACAGTCGATTACACGTCGTTCTTCCGCCGCCTCGCCGACTCGGTACGTACAGCAGGACCGAGCACGCCGTCGTCGGAACTACGACTGCTCTTCCTCGGATCTGCTGCATTCGACGAGTGGTTCGCACGATGGATCGGGGCTCTCGAGGCCAACAGTGTCGATCTGACTCACGCCCCATCGACCATGGACGCTGTGAACCCGGTGTACATCGCCCGCAATCATGTAGTCGAGGAAGCACTCACATCTGCCATGAACGGAGACGTCGCTCCGACCCTTCGCCTCGTCGAACGCCTACGTCGGCCGTTCACGGAGGTTGCAGGGTTCGAGGACCTTGCCGGTCCCGCTCCTGCGGAGTTCGCTGGTTACAGAACCTTCTGCGGCACCTGACGACCACTACCCTGAAACGGGTATGGGTCGCTTTTCACGACGGCGCGAAGAGGCCGAGAGGCTTGCTGAAGAAGTCCTCGAGTTGCGTCGTCAACTCGAGAGCATCAACTCGCGGCTCGAAGATGTGTCCTCCACAGCGACGAAGGATTCAGCTCGACTCGACGAGATTGCAGCCAAATCTGTCGACTTCGATGCTCGTATCACCCAAGTCGGAACCGAAGTGACCCACCAATTGACGGAACTGTCCACAGACCTCGAACGACTTGCCCATGAGCAGGCCCGCTATCAGATCGCGTTTCGCCAAGACCTTGCTGAAGTCGCCGACCTCGCCAGGAAGAAATCTCCCTGAGGCAACGGTTCACTGCGAGAGCAATTCGAGAGCTCTGGCAATCAGATCCTGAGCTTGTCGAATCTTTGCCTGATACTCACCGAGATCCCCCTGCGTGAGAGCTGCATCCGCTTCATCGAAGAGTCGGTCAGCAGCTGACAGCAGCGAGATGGGATCGTTGGCATCGAGTTCGCCCGGCACAGTTGCAGCGGGTGCACCGTCGATGTCGGTACCTACTCCCGTGTCCACCTCGACATCAGGTTCGCCGGTATCGGTCGAGTCGGGCGGCAGAGCCGGGACTGACTCATCGATGACGATTTCTCCGAGGTCCACGCCTGCTCCGGGGAACAAACGATTGACAGCTTCGGTGAGATTGTCACCGATGACAGATCGACCGTCGTACCATGCCAACACACGGCGTACGAACACCTGCTTCGATCCGGCGTCGTCGGGTCGCACGAAGAGTGGCTGCACCCAGACGAGACCGTTGCCGACTGGAACCATCTGCAACTGCCCGAGGATGACGCGCGAGCCACGCTGGTCGAGCAGGGTGATCACCGGCGCAATTTCGGGATCGCTACTCAGTTCCGCAGCAACAGTTGCAGGTCCTGCTGGGAGAGTGCCCGAGTATCGGTAGACCTTGATCTGGCCATACGTTGCCGGATCACTCGACACGACCATGATTGCCCGCAACTCTTTGCGGGTGTCGTCTGCAGAGAACGGAACGAATGGACGCAGCAGTGAGAAGGTCGGAGAGGCCACACCATCTGTCTGACGTGGCGAATGGAACATGGTGTAGTACGGCTCGAAACGTGCAACGTTGGCATCGGCTACATCTCCCGTGTTCGCCTGAGATGCAGTGTCGACGATCGTGGTGTCCACCGCTGTTGCTGCGCCCGCTGAAGCAAGTTCCGGATCGCGCTTCACTGCCTGAGCAACGCTCCACGCCGAGTCGCGATTGAAGAACTCATCGGCATCGGTGAACTGATAGCGCCCGTAGAGGTTCGTCTGAACTCGGAAGAGATCCTCTGGGTATCGGAAATGGGCGCGTAGGGAAGCTGGGACCTGGTTGGCGGGAGTGAACAGATCAGGAAAGGCTTTCGACCATGCACGGATGATCGGATCAGTCGGATCGACGACATACAGAGTGAGTGAACCGTCGTAGGCATCGAGGACGGCTTTCACGCTGTTGCGCACGTAATTGAACGTGTGCTTCAAACCCGATCCAGGTGTGAGGTTGTCGGTATTGGCATTCTGTGCGTACGGATACCGAGCTGTCGTCGTGAAAGCATCGATCACCCACAACACCTTGCCGTCCTCGACAACCGGATACGGATCTGCATCGAGATGAAGGAACGGAGCAACCTTCGAAACGCGGTCGCGAACATCCCTCACGTGAATGAGACGTGAGTCCTCGTTCACCAGTCCGGAACCGAAAAGGTTGAACTCCCCGAAATGAACAGCGAAAGCCAGACGGCGAAGAGTCGAACTCAGCGCGACTCCACCTTCACCGCCGTAGGCAAGGGGCTCAGTGTCGGGACATGCCTGTTCGACCTGTTCTGTATTGACGATCGCATAGCCGGGCTGCTGAGTTCCCACGTACAGCTGAGGTCGCTCGGTGGCGATCTCGCTGTAGATCGGACGTCCATCGTTCGTGATCTGGCTCGCGCTCGCTGCCACCACACCGCATCCGTGCGTGTAGATCAGGTGACGCGACACCCATGTCTTGTTGGGAATACCTTCGGGATTCAATTCGCGAGCGGCCACGAACGTCTGCTGGGTACGACCGTTGATCTCGTACCGATCGACATCGAGATCATTGATCGAATAGAAGGCAAACAACCCCTGATCGAGCGCGTAGCGATCCCGCATTTCCCGGATGTCCAGCAGACGTGAATCCGACAACGCAGGAGCATCAGTCGCAACCTGCTGACGGTCGATCGGTCCATCGGTGACGGACACAACCTCGACATCGTCGATGCCCATGGCAGCTTGCGTTGCAGCAATGTTCAAGCCGATGTACGGACGCTCACGCGTGGTCACGTTGGGTTGGACGACGAAACGCTGGACGATTGCCGG
This sequence comes from Actinomycetota bacterium, assembly GCA_046093905.1. Taxonomy (GTDB): domain Bacteria; phylum Actinomycetota; class Acidimicrobiia; order Acidimicrobiales; family Ilumatobacteraceae; genus Casp-actino8. The sequence goes on along the minus strand of JBJTGN010000258.1, from coordinate 3,249 downwards.
ATAGACCGTGCCAGCCACAACAGCAACGACAGCCCACAAAGCCATCGACAGCAGAGGCAGACGCCATCCGCCCCAACGGATGCCGGCGATGAACAGTGCTGCAACCAACAAGCTGATCATGATCAGCAAGTTGATGGCGGGAAGCTCTGCCTTCACATCGGTGTAGGTCGCGCCTTGGACCACTCCCCGACCCGACACCGTCAACTCGAATCGCTGGAGCCAGTAGTCGACCGCTTTGATCACGGCCAACAACGCAAAGAGGATGCTCAAGTGGATACGCGCACCGCGCATGATCCGCTCACCAGGTGTCTGAACTCGAATCGATCCGTTGAGGAAGTGCATGGCCGCAGTCAGCATCGTGATCAAGACCAGAGCTGCAAACGCCCAATCGATGGAAAACGCAAGGAATGGAAGGCGGAAGACATAGAAGCCGACATCCGCACCGAATTGAGGATCCTCGACACCGAACGATTGCGAATGACGGAAGAGCAGCCATTCCTGCCACTGAGCGATTGCCGGCAGGCCGACCATCAAACCGAAGAGCACCGAAACGACCATGCGCAGCAGCCGCGTTCGACGTCCGACGATTGTTTGGTATCGCTCGATCACGTCCTTTTCCGGTCCGATCGGCAGATCGGAGGGCGCCAGTCTCTCGGCAAGAGTCAGGCTGATGAAGGCAATGATGGCGAAAGCCACGCTGAAGACGACACCAAGGAGTGCCTTCGAGCCGAGGGTTTCCCAGAACACTGATCCCTTGTCGACGGAGTCGAACCACAGAAGATCGACGTAGAAGTTGGCAAGGGTGCGCGCCGAGAGGAACAAGACGACAACAAGGGCAACGATGGCAAGAAGGATGATCCTTCCCTTCGATGCCCATTGGGGTCGGCCTGCGGAAGACCGCCGGCGCGGACCGCGGGGAAGGTCCGAGGAGGGTCGCACGAGGTCAGGCTAGTTCTGATCGGGAACAAGGACACATCGGCATCCCGCATGGGCAGGTGCGTGAGTATGACCAGTCGGGAACTCCTCGCCTCCGGCGACGAATCCACCGAGTGAATTGTCCTCGGCATCGGCACACGGGGGTCCGTCTGGGTCGACTTTCCAGCAGACCTTCATCGACGGATCGAGAACTGCCGCCGCACCTCGACCGTATGCCGTGAGTGCCACATCGTCCATGTGCTCGTCGACGAATTGGTTCTTCCATTCTCGGTAGACGAGACGAACGAGCCCTGCAAGCTCGGCGTTGCTGTCCGAAGACTGAGCGATACTTCGCTCGAGGCGCCCGCGCAACGGATCGATCAATGTGAAGACGACGAACTCGTGAATTGCAGACCTCTGAGCCTCGATCGCCGTCATGAGGTCCTTCTCAGGCTCTGCGGACAGCGACCGCGCTCCGGCGATGGCCGCTTCGTTGAGGAGGTTGTTCAACGATGCGACATACCGTCCACCGTGTTCGGTCCGAGATCCGACGAGCGCCTCGAGATTGCGAATCACCGGCTTGCCCCGCAAGATGTCGAGAACCTGGTTCTGTTCATCGGCCAGGACTCGCTTCACCATTCGACTCATCGCAACGATGATCGGAATCAGGGCCTCGTTGCGACTTGCAAAGCAAGCACTGTCGTCGACGCCCGTACTGACAGGAACGACCACCGGCTTCGGTTCCTCGCGAACTTCCTCGATTCGCTCGGATTTGGGGACGTGTCGCGACGCGTCCGCGGCAACTGTCTCCGTGCTGGCTCGACGCAAGCGTTCGAAGATGTCGCCGGCATCGATCTTCGGACGGCTTTCTCTCCGAGCCTTGTCTGACTGCTCAGCCGGGGTGTCATCGACCACCGGTTTACTGCGTCGAGCTTCGACTGCTCGGGATTCGGCGCGTGAGAACAAGGGAACCACGTTCGAGACGGGTTCATGTTCGATCTCGTCGTCTTCGTCGACAGAGACTTCTTCGAGAGAAATCTCGGTGACGATGTGACCAACGGACTGACGTGTTTCCTCATCGGTCTCGGAATCGTCCGACAGCTGCACTGCGTTGTCTTCGCTCTCTTGCTCGTCGATGATCTGCTCATCCGACGGGAAGTCAGGAGCAGAAGACGGCGGTCGAATTGCTTCGAGGCGCTCGATGTCATCGGCCTGCACGATCACGGGAACCGGTCCAGTCGTCGGAGCAAGGTTCACGAATGCGGTGGGCTCATCTGCGGGCTGAATGAGATCACGCAGGACGTCATCGGTTGTGGCTCGCGCTCGCTCGAAGGCATGCACCAGACGTTCCCGTCCGTGGTAGAGGTCTTGGAGCTGTTCGCGAGCCAACTCTCTGCGACGCGCCACATCGGCGAGAACTCGCTCCCGATAGGAGCGTGCCTCATTGACCATCTCTCGGCCTTGTTGTTTGGCCATCAAGATCTCTGCCTCGGCATCGGACGTGGCGTCCTGCCTACGACGCGCACACTCGAGTTCGGTCTCTTCCCGAATTCGAGTGGCTTCTTCCGAGGCTTCCTTGATGATGCGCCCGGCCGCATCTTCGGAACGCTCCCGAATCTTGCGGGCAGCTTCACGCGCAGCCTCGATGATGCGCGCCGTCTCCTCACCCAAAAGCTCGGCGATCATCGCCTCGTTCATGTCGGCTGAAACCAACGGCTTCGCCTGCTTGGCTTCGCGTACCTCTCGCTCGAGAAAGACGACCCGTTCTTGCAATCTCGCCATTTCGGCTGAGACCATACGAAGGAAATCACGGACCTCTGTTTGATCGAAGCCCCGACGCGCCGGGGAAAAAGACGCTCCCGCCACCGCTGATGGCGATGACGGATCCGGGCGCGAGAAAGAAAGGACCATCCGCGCCATCGTACGAAAGATCCGAGGACCAGATGTGTCAATCAGCCATCGAGCGTGATCGGCGACCCTCCGAGCCGCCCCAACTCTCTCAATGCCTCCTCGAGTGTGGCAACTGCGATGATCTCGACATCGTCACCCACGACTCGGCGCGCCTCGTCGATCTCCTCTTTCGATTGGGAGGCCGGCACGAGGAAGTACTTCACACCTGATTGACGCACGGCAATCGCCTTTTGCAGGAGGAGTCCGATTGCTCCGACGGAACCATCGTCTGCGATCGTTCCCGTGACTGCGACACCCCCGTCAGGGGTCAATTCGCCTTCTGTGAGAGCGTCGATCAGCGCGAGAGTGAACGACAGACCAGCTGAGGGACCGCCGATCCGGTCGGTGTCGATCTCGATCTCGAATGGCAGGTCGACTGTTCTC
>JBJTGN010000257.1:0-1482 GCA_046093905.1 Actinomycetota bacterium | reverse complement strand
ATGTTAATGATGGCCTCAGCGAAGAAGACTCCAGTCAATAAGACAAAGAAGGCTCCTTCGAAGAAAGCACCCGCGAAGAAGGCTTCTGCGAAGAAGGCTCCGGCGAAGAAGGCTCCTGCAAAGAAGGCTCCCGCGAAGAAGGCTCCGGCGAAGAAGGCTCCGGCGAAGAAGGCTCCTGCAAAGAAGGCTCCCGCGAAGAACGTTGCAAAGGCAACTGTTCCCAAGAGTTCAGCGCCTCCTGCCAAGAAGGCACCGACTGTCCCTGCGAAAGTCCCGGCAAAGCCCGAACCGAAGCCAGCATTCGTCAAGCCTCCCGTCCCGGGGAAGAAGGCTGTCTCGAAAGACGGAATCATCGCGAACAAAGATTTCGATCTCACTTTCCTCAGGGCACAGCGCGAGCTGCTCCTCGAGCAAAAGGCGCGACTGATGGGTCAGGTCGAGCGTTTGGACACCGAGCGTGAGAAGCTCATCGAAGAGGCGGGAATGGGGGATGATCAGTTCGACGAGGACGGCGGTGAAGGCGACACGATGGCTGTCGAGCGCGAACGTGATCGTGTGCTCTCGGATCAAGCTCGTCAAACCCTCGAAGAGATCGAAGCCGCACTTCATCGGATCGAGACTGGTGACTACGGATACAGCGTCGTCTCGACCCGACCGATTCCTCGGGAGCGCTTGGAGGTCATTCCTTGGGCAACAGAACTCGTCGAGGAAAGAGTCGGCTGGATCGGCCGGAGATAGGTGACAACCCTGGACTCTGAGGATCGTCCTGATTCTCCTCAACGGTCGCTCCTCTGGGAGCCGTCGAGGGGAAATGTCATCGTGGCTCTCGTGGTCGGACTGGTGGTCGCTGTCGACCAACTCACCAAGCACTGGGCGGTCTCGCAATTGGACGATGGTCGCATAGTGCACGTCGTGTGGACACTGCAATTCAATCTCGCTTTCAACAGCGGGATGGCGTTCGGCCGCGGAAGAGGATGGGGGCCGGTCATCGGAGTCATTGCCATGCTCGTCGTAGTGGCCCTCGTCCTTTCGATCCGCCGACGGAACAATTCTCGAATGAGTCTGGCTGTCGGTCTCGTGGTCGCGGGAGCGCTTGGCAACATCATCGACCGACTCTTTCGTAACGAGGGATGGTTGCGCGGAGAAGTTGTGGATTTCATCGACTTCCAATGGTTTCCCATCTTCAACGTTGCCGACATTGCAGTCAACGTCGGTGGCGTTCTGCTTCTCTGGCTCTATGTGCGGGCTCCGATGCCCTCGAAGAACGTCTGAAGTCGCCATGATCGAGGAAACGATTCCGACGGCGCTCGCCGGTGAGCGCCTGGATCGGATCGTTGCATTGCTGGCCGATGTCAGTAGGTCCGATGCTGCCGCAGTGATCGACTCCGATGGGGTGAGAGTCGACGGCGTGATCGCTCACAGCGGAAAACTGAGGATGTCCGCTGGAGCAGTCGTGGCCATCGATGAGACGTGCGTTCCCAA
>JBJTGN010000256.1:0-9151 GCA_046093905.1 Actinomycetota bacterium | reverse complement strand
GATCGATTCATCGATCGCAAAGTCACAGATCGATTCATCGATCGCAGAGATACGGGAACGCCGGGTCGAGACGTGGTCCCGTCAGCCTGCCTGCTGGGATGCAACCTCGGCTCGGACCTGCTCCATGTCGAGGGCTTGAGCCTTGCTCACGAGGTCTTCGAGAGCGTGCTGGGGCAATGCGCCCGGCTGGTTGTAGAGCAGGATCCCCTCGCGGAAGATCATGAGGGTCGGGATCGACTGGATTCCGAAAGCTCCGGCCAAGTCCTGATTTGCTTCGGTATCGACCTTGCCGAAAACCGCATCGGGATTCTTTGCAGCGACAGATTCGAAGATCGGGGCGAATTGGCGGCAGGGTCCGCACCACGCCGCCCAGAAGTCCACGAGGACCAGATCATTGTTCTGGATCGTTGTTTCGAAGTTTTCGAGTGACAGTTCGACGGCGGTACCCATTGGATTCTCTCTTTCGTATGCGAGCCACAACGACCAGTCGGGCGGGTCGCAATGACCATCCTGACAACATCAGCGCCTCGATGACTATTCCCGGGACGATTCCGAGGGAATGTGTTGTCCGTCACATGTGGCCCGATCGGCGAAACGTGAATAGACAAGGGGGTCCTGAGTGATTAGGGTCCCCCAGGCTCTCAGAACACGAGGGCCCGCCAACTATCTCGTCCGGGAGGTCGATACATGAACGAAACCATCTGCACCGCCATCGAATCGACGACTGCCGAGACGGCGTCCGCATTCTCGTTCTGTGGCAAGGGTCTGCACTACGACTGGCGAGCCATCGTGGCCGCTGCCGAAGCCGCTGACCTCGATGCCGAACTTGCCCATCTGGGCGGTGCCCCGGTTCGTTCATAGTTGCGCTCAGTTCAGACGATGGGTAGCGTTTCACACGTGACCTCGCTGAACAGCCTCCTTCTTATGTAGGGCGAACGCCCCATATACGCGTTCGCCGAGACCCCGTGCGCCTAGCGCCGGGGTTTTTTGTTTGTCCGGCGAGGCGTAGCGCCGGACAAATGCCTCGTGCGAGCAGGAGACCAGACGCGACATCACGACTCACGACAGGACGGACATGACATGACCATCGAGAACACCGCAACACGGGCCGCAGCTGCCGGATTCGAGAACGCTGGTAAGGGCCGAATGCCCCACGACAAGTACCAGCCGTTCATCCCTCTCGTCCTCACCGACCGAACCTGGCCGAACACCGTCATCCGCAAGGCACCGCTGTGGTGCTCCGTCGACCTGCGAGACGGCAACCAGGCCCTGATTGACCCGATGGACCCAGAACGCAAGCGACGCATGTTCATCGAACTGTGCAAGATGGGCTTCACCGAGATCGAAGTCGGCTTCCCCTCTGCCAGCCAGCCCGATTTCGATTTCGTTCGCCAGTTGATCACCGAGGACTTGATCCCGGACAACGTCACGATCCAGGTCCTGGTGCAGAGCCGTGACGAACTGCTGGAGCGCACATACGAGTCGCTGCAGGGTGTTCGCCAAGCGATCGTCCACTTCTACAACTCGACCAATCCCCTGCAACGCGATGTCGTGTTCAATCTCGACAAAGCCGGTATCAAGGACATTGCGGTCCATGCAGCGCAGAAGTGCCTCGAGATGGAAAAGACCCTGCCGGACTCCTCTATCCGCTACGAGTACTCACCCGAGAGTTTCACGCTGACCGAGCCGGAGTTCGCGATCGAGGTGTGCGAGGCGGTCATGGATGTCATCCAGCCGACTCCCGCAAAGCCGCTGATCCTCAACCTGCCTGCGACGGTCGAGTGCTACAGCCCGAACGTGTACGGTGACGTCATCGAGTGGTTCGGTCGCACCATCAAGGATCGCGACAGCGTGATCATCAGCCTGCACCCGCACAACGACCGGGGCTGCGCAGTTGCCGCCGCCGAATTCGGCGTGATGGCAGGTGCAGACCGCGTCGAAGGCACGCTGTTCGGTAACGGTGAGCGCACCGGCAACGTCGACATCGTCAATCTGGCGATGAACCTCTTCGTCAATGGTGTCGATCCGGAATTGGACATCTCCGATATCGACGCTCTGCGCCGTACGGCCGAGTACTGCAATCGTCTCCCCGTTCACCCACGCCATCCATATGTGGGCGATCTTGTCTACACCGCATTCAGCGGCAGCCACCAGGATGCGATCAAGAAGGGCTTCGAAGCCATCGATCGCCGAGCCGCCGCTGCCGGCAAAGTCCCCGGTGACTACGACACCTGGGGTGTCCCCTACCTGCCACTCGACCCGAAACATCTCGGGCGCACGTACGAAGCAGTGATCCGCGTCAACAGCCAGAGCGGTAAGGGCGGCGTGGCCTACGTGATGAAGACCGAGCACGGCTTCGATCTGCCGCGCCGTCTGCAGATCGAGTTCTCGAAGAACATCCAGCACATCACCGAAGATCTCGGTACCGAGATCAGTCCGATCACGATGTGGACCGCCTTTCAATCCGAATACCTGTCCGATTCTCCGCGGTTCATTCTCGAGAGCCACGAGATGCGCAGCCAGTCGAACGGTCGCACCACGATCACGGCACAGCTCGTCATCGACGGCGCACACTCGACGATTGCGGGTGAAGGCAACGGTCCGATCGACGCGTTCGTGAACGCCATGCGTACCGGACTGTCGGCTGACATCGATGTCGTCGACTACTCCGAGCACGCCATCGGCAAGGGTTCGGAGGCAACGGCCGTGGCCTATGTGGAGAGCGTGAACTCGTCCGGCAACGTTCTGTGGGGCGTGGGAACCGACGAGAACACAGTGACTGCATCGTTGCGAGCCGTGCTGTCGGCATTCGAACGTCATCGGACAGCTCAGAACAACTGAGCTCGAGTGGCTCGATCAGCGACCACGCCTGTGGGCGCAGGGACTACGGTTGTCTCGTCGGTGAGAACCGGCAGCGTCGTCAAAAGGGGATCCCCATGAAAGTCACCGTCGATTTCAATGTTTGTGCCTCGACCGGCTCGTGTATGCAGGTCTGCCCAGAAGTCTTCGAAGTGCGCAGCGACGGCTATCTCTACGTGTTGCAGGAGAACCCGGGAGAAGAGCTGCGCGAGAAGGTCACAGCAGCCGCCGATCTCTGCCCGACTGCTGCCATCACGGTGGAGGGCTGAGTTCCCCATCGTGGGCTTCCACGACAAGTTGACCCGCGCGTGGTTGCGTGCCGACTCGATGGTGTGTGTCGGCCTCGACCCCGATCCGGCCAAGTTGCCCGAGTCCCTGGGCGGTCCCGATGCGGTGTTCCGGTTCTGTGCCGACATCGTCGACGCCACTGCGGATCTCGTGTGCGCCTTCAAACCCCAGATCGCCTATTTCGCCGCGATCGGTGCCGAAGTGCAACTCGAAAGACTCTGTGAGCACATCCGCTCGAACCATCCCGATGTGGTGCTGATCCTGGACGCGAAGCGCGGAGATATCGGACCGACCGCCGAGCGATACGCCGAAGAAGCCTTCGTTCGCTACGGAGCTGATGCCGTCACCGTGAACCCGTATCTCGGGTCGGACACTCTCGAGCCGTTCTTCGCCCACGCGGGCAGGGGCTTGATCGTGCTCTGCCGCACTTCGAACCCGGGCAGCGCGGACTTCCAGTCGCTCGAGACGTCTGATGGTCCCGTCTTTGCCCATGTTGCCCGACGGGCTGTCAGCGACTGGTCACGGCGCGGTGACGTGGCACTCGTCGTCGGGGCGACCTATCCCGAAGAGCTTGCGACGGTTCGATCGATCGTCGGTGACATGCCGCTGTTGGTGCCTGGGATCGGCGCACAAGGCGGCGACATCAAGGCCACCGTGCGCGCCGGACGAGACTCGACTGGCTACGGCATGATGATCAACTCGTCACGAGCGATCATCTACGCGTCTTCCAGCGACGATTATGCGGACGCAGCACGACACGCTGCGACTGATCTGCGCGATCAGATCCGCTCCGTGTGACCGCCACGATTCAGACGATCTGACTCAGAGCGTGTCGGGGAGAGCGGCCTCCTGAGCTTCAGCCATGCGCCGGTAGTGATCGATGTCGAAGTCGAAGTCAGGACGGAAGCCGAGCTGGTACTCGAAATCGAGATCGAACTCGTCGATCAGGTCCAACAGTTCAAACGGCTGAGGGTCGCCAGGTCCATCCGGACCGCCATCGGGTTCCTCTCCGCTGCATCCATTGGAGCCATCGGACACTTCGAGAACTGAAGGCTGGCTGGAAGAGCCAAAACCGGGTTGATCCGCATAGAAGAAGAACAACAGATGTAGATCACCAAGGTCGAGAATCCACGGATCAGGTCCCGTCGTAGTAACGAAGCACGGCGTGAAAGGAATGGGTTGGCGAGAGTCGCAATCATCGACAAATTCGAAGCTCACGAGGTAGAAGCCCATCACCGAGTCTGGGTCCGCCCCGAATCTCTCCGAGTCGAAAAAAGCATCGGGAACGCTGAAGTCGAGAACCAACGGCGGCCCACTCGTCACCGTTCCCGTCGGGGCGATCGGATTCGCCCATGGGTCGACATCGATCTCGTCCAAGTTTGGAGCCAACGCACTTGTCAGGAGAACTTCTCCACCAAAAGCACTGACGCACACCTGTCCGCGCCCGGGACTCCAATTGAGAGCTGTTCCTCCGCCGGCAGTCACGTTGGGAGACGCAAACGTCAATCCGACGGAGATCAACGAAAGTGCAACGAGGCATTTCGGCACGGTGCGTGACAGACGTGAGCTTCTCGATGGGAGCGACATGTCCGGAAATGTATGCCATACCCACACACTTCGAGCACCACTGTTAGACGGTTAGGAAAAGATTGCCCGATCAGGCAGAGAGCACATGCACGCTGGTGATCCCCGGCGATGTGCGCAGTGTTGCCAGTACTTCATCGGGAACGACGCCCGATGACGCAATCACCATCAATGCGGATCCTGGTGCCGGACTGCGACCCACGTCCATGTCGTTGATGTTCACACCGGCATTTCCGAGCACCGTGCCGACGAGGCCGATCACACCCGGACGGTCGTCATTGCGCACAACGAGCATGTTGTCCGCCGGCGGTACGTCAGTGGAGTGATCTTCGATCATGACAAGACGCGGTTCTCCTCGACGACCTGTCAGAGTGGCGGCAATCGAATGCCCATCACCGCGCAGTGTCAAGAGGTTCACGAACTCGCGTGACTCGCGTGAGGCAATCTCGCGCACCTCGACCCCAGCATTCTTCGCAAGCTGTGGGGCATTCACATACGACACAGGCTCATCAGAGATCGAGGCGAAGAAACCCTTGAGCACGCCGAGTGTGAGAATTCGGTTGTCGTACTGACCGATCTCACCTTCGGTGATGATCTCGAGTTGTTCGGGCAGCTTGCCGACGAGCGATGCAAACAGACCACCGAGTCGCTCGGCGAGCGGCAGATATGGGCGCAACGTCTCATTGGCTTCAGCTGCCGACACATTGACCGCGAATGGCACGAAGTCACCAGCAAGGGCGAGCTTCACCATCTCAGCAATCGTGTCACCTGCCTTGTCCTGGGCTTCGCGCGTACTTGCTCCGAGATGCGGTGTCACGACGATGTTGTCGAGACCGAACAGTGGGGAATCCGTACACGGTTCGACATCGAACACGTCGAGGGCAGCACCCGCAATGCGGCCGGACTTCACAGCTTCTGCAAGATCGTTCTCGTCGACGATTCCACCGCGAGCCACATTGATCACGCGGAGATCGGGCTTCGCCTTCGAGAAGAGATCTCGGTTGATGATTCCCTTGGTCTCCTTGGTCTTGGGCAGATGCACCGTGATGAAATCGCTCTGAGCGATCACCTCGTCGAGGGACATGAGGTCGACACCCATCTGCCGCGCTCGATCCTCCGACACGAACGGGTCGAATGCCACGAGTCGCATGCCGAATCCCTGAGCTCGTTGAGCTACCAGCTTGCCGATACGACCGAGACCGATGATGCCCAGTGTCTTGTCTGCGAGCTCGACACCCTCCCACTTGCTGCGCTCCCAGCGACCCGCCTTGAGCGCAGCATGAGCCTGAGGGACATTGCGTGCGCATGCGAGAAGAAGTGCCATCGTGTGTTCTGCAGCGGACACGATGTTGCTCTGTGGAGCATTGACCACCATCACGCCACGGGTCGTCGCAGCTTCGACGTCGACGTTGTCGAGTCCAATTCCGGCTCGACCGACAACGACGAGATCAATTGCACCAGCCAGCACATCTGCGGTCACCTGCGTCGCCGAGCGAATGATCAAAGCCTGGGCGCCCTGAAGGGCTTGCGGCAATATCTCGGGTGTGAGATCGAGGCGAACGTCCACCGTGTGGCCAGCGTCGCGTAGGACTTGCAGACCACCTTCGGCGATTTCTTCGGAGACCAGAATTCGTGCCATAGCCCCCCCATGTTGGTCGTTTCCGGCGATTTTCCACGCATGCATTCGGGGTCAGCGGGTGAATTTTCTGTCAAGCGGAGCGGTCGATTGTCACGCCGTCTGGCGGGATCATCTGCTGACGGCGACCGCACTCGCCAGGTTTGCACGACAACCGGCCACACCGAGTCACCGGCCCCACCCGGCGTAGGCTCTCGACGTGTCCGGCGATCATCAGGTCCGCACTCTGCACACCCGTGCCGAGATGGTCGACCTGCTGCACATTGCCGATGCTGTCTGGGGTCCCCCGGCAGGTTCGATGGTCAGCCCGGACTTCTTGATGGCTCTTGCGCACAGCGGAGGGTACGTAGCTGGATTGTTCGACGTCTCACAGGGAGCGGCGCATTCGCCAATGGTCGGCTGTTCGTTCGGCATGCTCGGTCGCTTCCGAGGAGACTTCGTACTGCATTCGCACATCACTGGTGTCGTCGAGTCGCTCCAACACCGAGGGCTCGGTCGCAAACTCAAACAACATCAGCGGTCCTGGGCCCGCGACAACGACCTCTCAGGGATCACATGGACTTTCGATCCCCTCGTTCGACGCAATGGCTGGTTCAACCTGCATTGTCTCGGTGCGACAGCCGAGGAATATCACGTCGACTTCTACGGACCGCTGGGTGATGCAATCAATGGCACCGATGAGTCGGATCGACTGCTGGCCCACTGGGACATCTCATCGACGAGAGCTCATCGAGCAGCCGAAAGACCTCTGCCCACGAGTGAGCCACAGCCCGGAGATGTTCTCGTCGCTACTCCTGTCGACATCGTCGACATTCGCCGACATGATCTCGAAGTCGCACGTCACTGGCGTACCACGGTACGAGAACAGCTCGTTGACGCTTTCGATACAGCACACATCGTCGGCATGACCCACGACGGCGCCTACGTCGTGCGACCACGAGACCTGGCACACGAAACGAGACACCAGTGACCACCTTCCAAGACCTCGAACCGATCGACATTCGGGCCATCGATTTGCGGCGTATCTCGCTTCCACTCGTTTCACCGTTTCGCACTTCATTCGGAACGGAGACAGCGCGTGACATCTTGTTGGTACGAGTCGTCACCGACGACAGCGACGGCTGGGGTGAATGCGTCGCCGGCAATGAGCCGCTCTATTCGAGTGAATACGTCGAAGGGTCACAGCACGTCCTACAGCACCACCTCGTTCCGCGGCTCTGGACGGACAGACCTCTTCGCGCCGTCGATGTCGCAGACATCCTCGAGCCAGTGCGCGATCACCGAATGGCGAAAGGTGCACTCGAGGCAGCGGTCCTGGATGCACAATTGCGCTCGAACGACGTATCACTCGCAGCATTTCTCGGCTCGACGAGTCCATCGGTGCCTTCGGGCGTGTCGGTCGGAATTGCGGACTCTCTGGATGCCCTTGTCTCCATTGTTGGCGGCTACCTCGACGCCGGCTACGTGAGAATCAAGTTGAAGATCGAACCCGGATGGGACATCGAGCCGGTGCGCGTGATCCGCACCACTTTCGGACCCGATGTCCCGCTTCAAGTGGATGCGAATGCTGCCTTCACTCGTGATGACGGCCCCCTGCTCGCACGTCTCGACGAGTTCGGTCTGCTGCTGATCGAACAGCCCCTACCCGAGGAAGACATCACCGGACATGCGCTGATCGCCCGCCAGGTCGCAACTCCGATCTGCCTCGACGAGTCGATCGTGTCGAGTCGGGCTGCCATCGATGCCATCGAACGCAAAGCCTGCTCGATCATCAACATCAAGGCCGGCCGCGTCGGTGGCTACATCGAGGCTCGACGCATTCACGACCTGTGCCTCGAGCGCGGTGTTCCTGTGTGGTGCGGAGGAATGCTCGAGACCGGTATCGGCCGCGCGATGAACGTGGCACTTGCTTCGCTTGCGAACTTCACCCTCCCGGGCGATGTGTCCGCCTCGGACAGGTTCTGGGCGCAAGACATCGTCACCGAGCCGATTCGTCTCGAAGACGGATGGGTGTCGATACCCGATGGGGCGGGATCCGGCGTCACGATCGACACCGACTTTCTCGACTCGGTCACCACGTCACGGGTCGAGCTCCGACCTTGAACGTCGAATCTGAACCGGGCCCCTGCACCCAGCCGGCCGCCTGCACCCGTTGAGCCCCTTGCACCCGCGAAGCATGGATAGAGTTCCCTCTATGCCGCACCCATTTCTCTCAGATGCCTGGATGGAAGCCGCCCAGGAAATCCGCGCTCGCTACGAAGGCCAGACGCCCAAGATCACATCGGCCATCAAGATCAACCAGGTGATCACCGATGTTCCGTTCGGTTCCGGCGAAGTCAAGTCCTACATCGACACATCGTCAGGTGACATGAAGATGGAGCTCGGCGAGCTGAGTGATGCCGAAGCCACCGTCACGACCGACTGGGCCACCGCTCGGGCAATCTTCGCCCTCGGCGATCAGGCTGCAGCCATGCAGGCATTCATGGGTGGCAAGGTCAAGGTCACCGGCGACATGATGAAGATGATGGCCCTGCAGACAGCAGTGCCTCAGTCCGAAATCACGCTCAAGATCGCTGAAGAAATCAAAGCCATCACTGAGTGACGTTGCGTCACTCGCTGCCGGCCGAACGCGGTTGACGTGGGGTCGGGGTCACACGTGATGACAAAACCACGGCGATGAGTGCGACGAGTGTCGCCACTCGGAATGCCGCTGCGAACGATTCGGCTGTCGGCTCACCCTTGCCGACGGATTGCTGAACGGATGTCATGACGACAGATCCGAAC
>JBJTGN010000255.1:0-6625 GCA_046093905.1 Actinomycetota bacterium | reverse complement strand
GGAGTACTCCGAGCCCTCGGTCCGCAGCCTCCACGAGGCGTGATCGGACGGTCTCGATGGCTCCGACATCGAGACCGCGCGTGGGAGAGGCCGCAATCAGGACTTTGGGCAACGATGAGAACTCGCGAGCCAACAACACCTTCTGCACGTTGCCACCCGACAGGAGCCGCACGGGAGTGCGCGTGTCGGGAGTCTTGACGTCGTAGCGGTCGACGAGATCGACAGCTTGACCGCGAATCGCCTTGCGTCGCAGAACGCGAAAACGAGACAACGCACTCGTGCGGTAGTTCTTGAGGGCCATGTTGTCTTCGACGGAGTGACCCGCAGCGAGACCGGTGTGCAGACGATCTTCGGGAATGTGGGCGATTCCCTGTGAGATCGCCGACCGAGCGCGACCGGACTTGATCGGCTGACCTTCGACCGAAATCGTTCCGGAGATGACCGATCGCATTCCTGCGATCACCTCGGCCAACTCCCTCTGGCCATTACCGGCGACTCCGGCCACTCCGACAATCTCGCCGCGTCCGACGGTCAGCGTGATGTCGATCAATGCCCGTCGAGCACGGTCGTCGGCTGCAACGACGCCGGTCACGTCGAGAACGACATCTTCGGGTCGAGCTGGGTTGGCTCTCGTCACCCGTGAGAATTCCACTGATCGGCCGACCATCATGCTTGCGAGTTCACGAGTCGACGTCGACGAAGCATCGACACAGCCAACGGTTCGACCCCCTCGAAGAACTGTGATCCGGTCGGCAACAGCCATGACCTCGTCGAGTTTGTGGGAGATGAAGATGATCGAACGACCTTCGGCGACCATCGAGCGCAGAGTTCGGAAGAGCGCATCGGCTTCGATGGGTGTGAGAACGGCGGTCGGTTCGTCGAGAATGAGCACCCGTGCTCCGCGATAGAGGACCTTGAGAATCTCGACACGCTGCTGTTCGCCGACGCTCAACTGCCAGATCCGAGCCATGGGATCGACGGCCAGGTGGTACTTCTCGCTCAATTCTTGGACGCGAGCGAGAACGTCATTGCGATCCAGGAAGACCTTGGCCCCTGTCTCGCCGAGCACGACGTTCTCAGCGACGGTGAATGTCGGAACGAGTCGGAAGTGTTGGTGGACCATCCCGATACCGGCTTCGAGCGCATCACGCGGGGATGTGAACGCAACCTTGTGTCCGTCGACCTCGAGGCTTCCGGCATCCGGCCGGTACAGCCCCGTCAGAATGTTCGACAGCGTGGATTTTCCGGCACCGTTCTCCCCGAGAAGTGCGTGAACCTCTCCGGCTCGCAATTCGAACTCGACTCCATCGTTCGCGACGACGCCAGGAAACTTCTTGACGATCCCAGTCATCTTCACGGCGATCTTCGACGTCATCGTCATCCCTCTCGACAGATGTCACACATTAGATCCGATGTGCTGGAACCCGGAAAAGGAGAGGGGGTGGGTCGAATGACCCACCCCCATACCTCCAACAACTCGACCAATGACCTCGTCGATCACCCAGCAGGGATCTCGCCGATGACACCCTCGACCAGGTACTTCATCGACATCAACTCGTCATAGGTGTGGGAGACGCCCTCAGCGAGGACCTCGTTGCCCTGGTTGTCCTTGAGCGGTCCGGTGAACATCGAACCAGGTGCTGCGGTCAACTCGGCGAGCCGAGCTTCGATCAGCGCCCGGGTCTCCTCGCTGACGAGGGCTCCGAACGTGGCCAGTGAGACGAAGCCGTCATTGAGGGCTCCGTAGTAGTTGCCGGCGATCCAGTTGCCATCGAGGACTGCCTGGATACGCGGGATCAAGTAGACGCTCCAGTCGTAGACGGTTGCAGTCAACCAGACATCCGGGTAGTTGGCGCTCTGGTCGCTGTCGTAGCCGGCCCACGGAACACCTGCGGCTGCTGCGGCATCACCCGAAGCGGGCGAGTCCTGCGACTTCACACCGATGACATCGGCTCCGTCGGCGATCAAGGCTTCTGCGGTGCGGCGCTCGAGAGCGGGATCGAACCAGGTGTTGGTCCACACAACGGTTACTTCAGCAGTCGGGTTCGTCGTTCGAGCGCCGAGCGTCCATGCGTTCACTCCACGCACGACTTCGGGGATCGGGAACGAAGCCAAGATGCCGAGCTTGCCGGACTTCGAAGCTGCGCCTGCGGCCATGCCGGTCAGGTAGTCGGTGTCTTCGGCTGAGCCGTAGAACTGCGACAAGTTCGGTCCCTGCTTGTAGCCCGTTGCGAATTCGAAGCAGACGTTCGGATGCTTCTCAGCGGCTTCGGCGAATGCATCCTGGAAACCGAAGGAGGTTCCGAAGATCACGGTGTTGCCGTCAGCAATGAGATCCTCGACGGTCTGCAGAACCTGCGGTCCCTCGGGGACATTCTCCTTGTAGGTCGTCTCGATGAGATCGCCGAAGTGCTCCTGCACTGCTTCGCGACCCTCGTTGTGGGCCTGTGTCCATCCGCCGTCGTTGATCGGTCCGACGAATACCCAAGCTGCCTTGAGCGGGCCTTCTTCGGGCATGCAGTCGACGACCGGGGTGTCTTCACTCCATGGCGTGAAGTTCGCCAACTGGAACTGATCACCCGCAGGTGCTTCGCTTCCAGCGGGCGCCTCGGAGCCAGCCGGTGCCTCGGTGCTGCTCGACGAATCGTCGCTACCGCATGCCGCTGCGCCGAAACCGACCGCTGCGACCATCACGATGGACGCAAACTTGCGTCCTTTCGTACTCATTTTCACGTGTGTTCCTCCCTCGCGGATGGCAGTCGTGCCACCCGTCGCCCCGACAGTAGTCGTGCTCAGGGGGGTGTTCGATCAGGACACACAAAAAGTAAACACTGTCTTCACGAAGCAGTTTTCGGGCGACGAGCACTGCGCTCGTCCCGGACATCGATTCCAGCCCGACGGGCTCGATTCTCAGCGTTCGGTTCGGTAGCGGCGGATCGTCGCCTTCTTGCCTCGGATCGAGACATCGCGCATCGAGCGCAGGATCCCTTCGATCTCCCTCTCGGGAACTTCGACGATCGAGAACTGGTCCGAGACCTTGATGTCACCGATATCGCGTCCGGGAATGCCGCTTTCGTTGGCAATGGCTCCGACCAGATCTTGAGGTCGAATTCCGGCTTTGCGCCCAAGGCCGACGTAGAGCTTGGACATCTGGGCCTGTTGGCGTCCACGAGGACCGCGATCGGAGCGGCGACCTCCATCGGGGCGTTCGTCGCGCCCGAATCGACTGCTGCGGTCGGTGCGGTCACTGCGGTCGTCTCGAGAAGCACGTTCACCGCGGCTACCTCGGTCGTAGCGACCTCGGTCCTGTTGGGACCCTCGTTCGGCCCTCTGGGACAGATCCGGAATGTCGACTTCTTCGAGACTCGATTGTTCCGCATCGTGCGTCAACTTGATTGCGGCAAGAGCGATCTGTTCGAGTGAGTACGCTTCGCTCAGTTCCTCGAGGACTGATTGGAATGCTTCGAGATCACTGCCGTCCAACGCTTCGCGCAGAGTCTCAGTGGTCAACTCCATCTGACGCGCGCGAAGAGCCTCGACCGTCGGAACCTTCTCGAAGGGAAGCTTCTGTTTCGTCAAGCGCTCGATGTTCGACAAGAGCCGCTGCTCACGTGGCTCGGCAAGGGTGATGGCAACGCCCTCGCGACCTGCTCTTCCCACGCGGCCGATGCGGTGCACAGAGGACTCCGGAGCGGACGGCACATCGAAGTTGACCACATGTGTGAGGTGATCGATGTCGAGTCCGCGGGCAGCAACGTCGGTGGCAATCAGAAGATCTGCCGAGCGCGAGCGAACTCGGCCCATGACCCGATCGCGCTGCTCTTGATCCATTCCGCCGTGGAGAGCTTCAGCTCGATACCCGCGCCCGTTGAGAGTCTCCGTCAACTGATCGACCTCACCGCGTGTGCGACAGAAGACGATTGCAGCTTCAGGTGCCTCGATATCGAGGATTCGTCCGAGCGCCGCCGCCTTGAGGTGGCGCGGAACGAGGTAGGCCTTCTGAGCGACGAGCGGTGAAGATCCTGTTTCGGTCGAGGATCGCTCGATCGTGACACGCATGGGATCTTTCTGGTGCTTCTTCGCAATGGCGCCGATACGCGGCGGCATGGTTGCCGAGAACAGAACCGTCTGGCGCCCCGTCGGAGTCGATTCGAGGATCGCTTCGAGATCCTCCGCGAATCCCATGTCGAGCATTTCGTCGGCTTCGTCGAGAACGACCATCTTGATCTCGTCGAGCACGAGGGTCTTCTTGCGAATGTGGTCGAGTGCTCGACCCGGAGTGGCAACGACGACATGGGCACCGCGTCGAAGTGCATCGATCTGGCGGCCGATCGGCTGACCGCCGTAGATCGGAACGCAGCGCGCCTTCAGGTCGTGTCCGTACTTGTAGATGGCTTCGGACACCTGCATGGCGAGTTCGCGCGTTGGAACGAGGACGAGGGCCATCGGCGCAGTGCTTCGGCTCTCGATATCGAGGAGGTGGAGGATCGGCAGGGCGAACGCCGCGGTCTTGCCGGTTCCCGTCGCAGCCTGACCGAGGACGTCCTTGCCTGAAATCAGGTGAGGAATGGCCTCCCGCTGAATGGGTGTCGGTTCCTCGTATCCGAGGTTGTTCAGAGCTGACAGCAGCTCCGTTCGAAGGCCAAGGTCGGCAAAGCCGGTTTCCACGCCCGTTACGTTATTCATGAGCGCTTCTCCTGCTCTGTCTTCGAGAGCAGTCTACGGGGCGAGGGTTCAAACACGGTCGGGTGGGTTTGCGAGACTGTCTCGTATGCGAACGGTCTACGGCGTACGAATCGAAGCGCCCGCTTGGACCGTGGAGGACCACCGGCGCGCCCGCAAGATGGTCGAGCGATGGATCGAAGAGCAGCACCCCTTCGCCGACAGGGGCCCCGGGGTGTCGGTACGAGTCGATGACGAGGATCCGCAACGGTGGTGGAGATATTCGATCGGAGTGAGCCTCGCGGGCGGGGACATTTCGTCGACCGTCGTGTCCGCGAGTACTCGATCCTCGTCGACGTCGTTCGAAATTCGCCTCTCGGTCGTTCCCGGAGGTGCTCGCATTCGTTCGCGTCCTTCGTCGGTTTCGGCACTGGCTACGCGAGAACTTGCTCGATCGATCGTGTCCTCGTTCACCTTCTTCGATGCGGGAGTTCGGATCTCCGATCACGGGCGAACGGTCGTCGACGAAGTTGCAGCGCAGGAAGTGGCCGCATTCTGCGATGCGCCGAGCCGGTCGCTTCCAATGGTGATCGAAAGTGTTCCAGCGCAAGCGGACGCCGTCTTTCGATGTGAACGCCTTTCTCTCACGTTGAGCGGTCTTGTCCACATCGTCACGATCGAGGGTGACTCTGCGCGACACGCCTTCAATTCCTTCTTCGGCGAAGACTTGCTTCTTCCGCAAGGTTTGGCGCTCGTGTGGCCGGACCGCAGTCGTCAGACATGGAACGGAGCAGGCCTCGCCCTCACTCGAGGAGACGACGTCCGTAAGCAGTGCATCAAATTGATCACCGAAGCTGCATCAGAATCACTCGGTTCCTTGCGACCACCCTTGTTCAGGCGGCGGTCACCCGAGATCCCGACAGCGAAAGTTCAAGTTTCGACGACGTTCTCGCCGGAGGGAGCGCGAACAGACGCGGTCGACGACGAAGGACCGGTGAGCGTGACATGGGACGAATACAGAGCCGCGCTCGATGGCTGGCAGGAGTCCGAGGAGCGCATCACTGAACTGGAAGAAGCTCTCACCGAGGCGGATCGGGTGATCGCGGAGAAGCAATTGGTCCTCGAGAGAGGTGATGAACTTCGCGATCGACTCGTGCTGCTGAACACCGAGTTGGAGATCCGCCTCGGTGCGAACCCGCGGGGTCTCAGAGCATCGAGTGCAATCGACGCTGTTCGACAGGCCTCGCAATTGTGTGAACATCTCACGTTCCATCCCCGTGCTCTCGAGTCGGCCGAAAGACTCGATGGCATCGATGCCACCCGGCTTCTGCAGGATCTCGTCAGATTGAACGTGGTTGCGGGTGACTGGCGGTCGGGAAGAATCAACAACGCCACGCTGACCATCTCGTGCCGAAGTATGGGCTTGAACTATGCAGGGGGAATCTCCGACACCGCTGAGTACAAGTACGGGGACGACTACGCGTTCTCGTGGCGCGGAAGAACCGAATATGCAGTTGCCCACATCCGAAACGGCAAGGGAAATCGGCTGTATCGGGTGCATCTGTTCTTCGACAACGAGACTCAGCAGGTCGTTGTCGCCTACATCGGACGTCATTTGAGGGGAAAACATTCATCGTGATTGCAAAGAAGCGAGTCGACCCTCTCGAACGTGTTCTGAATCTGTTCACCCTCTTGCATCGGGCCACTGCGCCCATGACACGCGAGCAGATCGTTCAGGAAATGGCGCGGGGTATGACGCCCTATCCCACCTCGGAAGACGCACAGCGACAGTTGTTCGCAAGCGACAAGAACACGATCGTGCGCGATCTCGGGATTCCGGTTCGTCAGGTGTTCGCCCATGGGGACGATGCCGGTCAAGTGTTGTACTGGATCACCGAAGAGGACATGGCCGTCCCCGAAATCGACCTCACCGATGACGAAATGGCAGTGCTCAGCCTTGCGC
>JBJTGN010000254.1:0-9828 GCA_046093905.1 Actinomycetota bacterium | reverse complement strand
GTCGAGGCCTTCGATCAATCCGACCTGTTCCGACTCGGGTAGCTCTTCGAGAACGTCCGCGAGCCGATCATCGTCCATGGCTTCGGCCAACTGACGACGTTGGGAGAGTGGAAGTGATCGAACGACGTTTGCCACATCGGTGGGATGCATGTCGTGAAGTCGGGCGGCCTCGGCCGCCATCTCCGTTGTTGCGGCGAAGAGATGGGCAACCTCCCGCCAGTCCACGAGGCGATGGCTCGGGCGCCGACGCAATGCAGTTCTCTGAGCCAAGCGGACCTGTGCGATCTCCCATCCTCCGGATTTGGAGTCGGTCCGAACCCTCATGGCCACATCGCTGACGATTTCGTTCCCGACGCGACGGTCGATGACATCTCGACCGAGCAGTCGCTCACCTGGCTTGCTCTTGAAGGGATGGAGGTCGATGTCCCAGGAACGCAGCCGTGCGCCATCGATACCGAGTTCGGCGATGCGTCCCGCATTGACGAAGATGCGCCGACGTTGGCTGACAGCGGTGAAACCGACGACTCGTGGCGCCCTGCCACTGGGTCCGGGAACGACGACGATGTCCTCGACTCGTCCGATGTTTGCACCGCCGGCGTCGAGAAGAGGCAGGCGCAAGATACGAAATGCGTAGATCAGGTCACCTGCCATGTGGGCAGGCTATCCGTGGGTGCCGAGGGACTACTGGTATCGGTGTCGGTGGGGGATGAGACGGCTCACGATGTGCGGGCAACGATCTGGCGAGCAACTTCTCCATACCGTTCGAAGCGCTCCCGGTCGAGGTTGGCGTTGTAGAGAACGATCCGCGAAGCGGTGTTTCCGTATCGAGCGATCAACTCATCGGCGAGCGAATCCCATGTGGCCTGAGTCGTGAACACGTCGAGGTGATCATCGGTGATCTCAGCAGCCATGGCGGTGAAATCCCCTGTCTTCTGGTGGCGACGGACTCTTTCCGTTGTGCCCTCGAAGCCGGCTTCGTCCCAGATGAAGGCGTAGTTCGGAGTGCTTCCGTAGAAGCTGAGCATGGCGCGCAAGTGGTCGCGCTCGGCCTTGCGTTCGTCCTCCGTGTCTCCGACGATTGTCATCACGGGAACGATGAGATCGACGTCGTCGAGCGAGCGGCCAGCGCGCTCTGCGCCTGCGGACACATTGGGCAGAACATGTCGCTTCAGGTATCCCGGTTCGCCAATCGGATGAACGTGCACACCATCTGCCACCTCACCTGCCATGCGGAGCATCCACGGATTGACGGCAGCGATATCGACTTTCGGGTCGGGAGCATCGATCTTTCCCGGACTCCATTGGGGGGTGATGAACGTGAGCTCGTAGAACTCACCGCGATGTTCGAGGGGTCCGCCGCGGAACGCTCCGAAACAAGCCTTCACTGCAAGGACGTAGTCGCGTAGTCGCGGACCCGGTCGATCGAAGGCAACTCCATAGCGACGTTCGACGTGTGTCTTCACCTGTGTGCCGAGTCCGAGTCGGAATCGACCCGATGACGCCTCTTGGAGTTCCCATGCAGTCGTTGCTGTGACGAACGGGCTGCGTGGAAATGCGACGGCCACTCCTGTCGACAGATCAAGACCTGGTGCTGCGAGAGCCGCAGCCGCGACATTCAGGTACGGCGTTCGGCCCGCCTCGGTGAACAGCATTCCCGAGAATCCGGAAGCAAGGGTTCTTCGAGCCTGGTCGCCGATTCGAGTGAGCGGCAACGGAGTGGTCATGACATCGACGTGCACAATGGCAGAGTAGGTCGTCGCCCGAGAAAGAATGAACCGAAGCCACCGGGCAGATGAGGAGACAGACGCGATGACGACCGATGACATCCCCACTCTGATCGGCGACACGTTGGAATGTCCGAGATGCCACAAGAGCCACACGAGCCGCTTCTATGGGCCGTGCGAAGACTGTCGAGCGGAGCTGCGCGCCACGATGTCAAAGGAAGCGCGCACCATCGACGTTGCAGAGTACGAGCCGAAGATGAATGTGACTCCGAACGCCGTCGCCCTCAAGGACAACTGATCAGTCCGTTGTGGTCAGGCCATTTGTCAGCTGTTCGTCGGCAACTGATCGTCTCGCACACCGCCACCTGGGCGGAAGGTCGTGGACCGATCGTCCTTGCCGGACTGCATGTTCTGCATCATCGTCATCAGTTCGGCTGAAGCCCGGTCGTCGGCCATGATCTTTTGCATCACGGCTGCACCGGCACCGGCCATCAACGTCGCCTGATTGTCGTTGAGGAACTTCATCGATGCCCGCTGATTCACGGTTGTCTTGTTGATTTCGGGAACGACGTATCGCGCCACGAGATCCCATGAGCGCAACGTGTTCTCTCTGTTGGCCCAGTCGTGCGCGAAGCCGAGCACGACACCGAACCCTCCGGTGATGTCTTGGAGACGGCGGATGCTGGCAACCAGATCGTCCGGCGTGCCGATGACGGCCACACCACCAGCAGTCGACTGCTCGAGCAGATCCCATTTGTCCTCGACATGCTGTGCGCCTGGTCGACCGAGCGTCCACACGTTGTACTCGTTGTGCCAGCGCTGCAGTCCGTCGACGGCTTGATTTCGCGCCTCTTCGCGGCTCTCCGCCAGATGGAAGCTGAGCATGACTCGCCAGTTCCGGCGATCGACCGTCTTGCCATGTTTCACAGCCGACTCTTCAGCAAAAGACCATTGGGTCGGGAGTGCGGCCAAACCTTCTGTGCTGTTCGATGCAATCGACAGGACACCGCAGCCGTGCTTGCCGGCGAGGTTCATACCCGACGGCGACAATGTCGACGCCGTGACGACCGGCATGTCGTCCTGAACAGGAAGGAGCTGCAACTGGGCATCGCGCAGCGTGAACCACTCCGACTCGTGGCTGAAACGGTCCTCTCCGCGCAAGAGCCGCAAGATGACACCGAGTGCTTCGTCTTGGCGATCGCGTTGAACGAGCGGATCGATGCCGAGAGTCCATGCGTCACTGGGAAGAGCACCAGGGCCGCTTCCGAACATTGCGCGACCCTTCGTCATGTGGTCGAGCTGCACGATGCGCTGGGCCACGTTGAACGGATGGTGATACGGAAGTGAGACGACACCGGTTCCGAGCTTGATGTTGTGAGTGCGCTGGCCAGCGGCTGCAAGGAACATTTCCGGAGACGCAATCATCTCCCAGCCACTCGAGTGGTGTTCCCCACACCAGAATTCGTCGAAACCGAGACGGTCGAGGTGGGCGGCGAAGTCGAGATCGCTCTGGAACTGGAGGACGGGATTTTCTCCCACGGGGTGATGGGGGGCGAGGAACGTCCCGAATCGGACTCGCTCAGGCCGTCCCCCCGGCGTGCGCTGATGTGTCATGGATCTCAGAGTATGTCGCAGGACTCGACCAGCCCCGATCGATCGACGGTGAACCAACGTACCTGGCGGCTAACCTGGTGAAGCCATCGAGGGGACGTAGCTCAGTTGGCAGAGCACCTGCTTTGCAAGCAGGGGGTCGTGGGTTCGATTCCCATCGTCTCCACTCTTTTTCGGTCCGTGCCGGAGTCTTTGTCGGTCCGTGCCGGAGCGACAGCATTCCAGACAACGGGCTTGCCAGAGCGAGTCCCCTCGGACCTTGTCCGCCTCAGAGCTGGGCTGTGAGCGCAAAAGCGACTGACGCCGCATGACCGACGTTGAGCGAGTCCACATCGGATGCAATGGGAATTCGCACGCAGGTTTCGGCAGCCGAAAGTACTTCCTCCGGAAGGCCAAAACCTTCGGAGCCGAAGATCAATGCGAATGGACCCGATGAGGGTCCCAGATTCTCGACAGACTCCGCATTCGAACGCGGCGTGAAGGCCATGCTCGTTCCTCCGAAATGTCGAAGCTGATCGAGGAACTCCGTCACAGGCGAGTGGATCACCGGAAGAAAGAAGATCTCGCCCATCGAGACACGAACGCTGCGCCGATAGTACGGATCGGCACAGGTCGGGTCGAGCACGAGTGCGTCGATGTGGAACGCTCGAGCACTTCGCACGATGGCCCCGACATTCTCGTGATCGTTCACACCGTGAAGGACCGCCAGGCGGTGACGTGCGCCGAGGCGGGGTGGACGCGAGAGAACGTCGGTGAGCGATGCAGCAGTCGGGCGATGACCCGATGCGATCACGCCCCGATGAAGATCGAATCCGACGATCTCGGACACGACATGTCGTTCTGCCATGTAGACCGGACAGCGGACTTCTTCGAGGACGTCATGCATGGCAGTGAGACGATTGGGTGCGATGACGATCGACCGGCATTCGATCTGCGAGCGAATGAGACGTTTCACGGTCTCAATTCCTTCCGCAATGAAGAATTGTTCGTCCAGTTGTCGACGGCGAATTTGTGGATCGGTCAATCCGATGTAGTCGACGAGCCGTGAATCATTCGGGTCGTCGATGGTTTCGAAGTGCACTTGGACAGTCTGCCGGGTGCGAATCGGACGAAGACAGAGTGGAGCAGTACCGTTGCAACCGTGTCGGAACTGCATTCTGTCGTCATTGTCGGCTCATCCCTGGCTGGTCTGCGAGCTGCTGAGACCTTGCGAACCGATGGATTCACCGGAACGATCACGATTGTCGGAGCCGAGAATCGTGACCCGTACGACCGGCCTCCTCTGTCGAAGAAACTTCTGTCAGGCGAATGGGAACCCGAGAGAATCTCCCTGCGCAAGCCCGAAGACCTTGCGTCGCTGAACATCGAATGGAAGCTCGGTTCGCCAGCAGTTGCCCTCGATCTCGACGGTCGGACGCTGAAGACGGCGAGTGGCGAAGAGATCCCGTTCGATGGCTTGATCATCGCAACCGGTTCAGCTGCTCGCCATTTGCCGAATCAACCGAAATGGCTCGGGATTCACGTCCTGCGCACCATGGAGGACGCGCTCTCTCTACGTGCCGCCATCGAACCGTCTGCGGACAAGCCGAGTCCGAAGGTGGTCGTGATCGGAGCAGGATTCATCGGTCTCGAAGTCGCAGCGACGGCGCGCAACCGTGGATGCTCGGTCACCGTTCTCGAAGGAGCGGAGGCACCGATGATGCGCGGACTCGGCGTCGAGATGGGTCGCGCTGCTTCTCTTGTTCACGGAGACAATGGTGTCGACATGCGGCTCGGCGTATCGGTCGTCAGTTTTTACGAATCGTCGAAGGATCGAATCGGAGGAGTCGAGTTGTCGACCGGCGAGCGCATCGATGCGGATGTCATCGTCGTCGGTGTCGGCGCAGCACCTGTGACGTCGTGGCTGGAGAGTTCGGGCCTCGAACTTCGTGATGGTGTCGTGTGCGACCACTTCTTGAACGCTGGCTCGCCACTTGTCTATGCCGCAGGCGATGTCTGTCGGTGGATGAACGATCTCTACGGACGAGAGATGCGCGTCGAACACTGGACCACCGCTTCGGAACAAGGCGCCGCAGCAGCGCGCAATCTTCTCGCCGAAGCGTCGGGCGAGGAACGAGTCGCATATTCGGCAGTGCCGTTCTTCTGGAGTGATCAGTTCACTGCGCGTATCCAGTTCCTCGGTCGCGCCGAGGGCGACGAGAACGTCCACGTGGTCGTGGGCTCACCCGAGGAACGGGGTTTCGTCGCTCTGTACGAACGAGCAGGTGTACTCGTTGCGGCACTGGGAGTCAGTCGTCCGCGGCAGTTGATGCCATTTCGCGCGTTGATCGCGTCGCGTGTCTCGATCGAAGAGGCTCTCGACTTCGCTGCGTCGCTCAATGCGACATCGTGATCGTTGCAACGACAACAACGTCGTCGACATCCCTCGACGATCGAGAAGTTGACATTATGCTTCGGGCGTGTTCATCACGTCGGTGATCGTGCAACTGCTGACAGGTACGTCTCGTTTCGGGACGAGAAGACCAGTGGATCTCTAGATGCCCCGCTTGGACGCCGAGCGAGTCGCTCTCTGGAGACAATTCCAGACAGCCGGCGAGGTCGTCTCTCGATTGATCGAAGCGGAAATGGCCGACGAGTTCCGGTTGTCGCTTCCCCAATTCGATCTCCTTGCTGCGCTTGCGCAGAACAACGACCAGCTCCGGGTGAAGGATCTGTGCGACATCTTGTCTGCGGTCCCGAGCAGCCTGTCCCGCAGGATCGACTCGCTCGTCGATCGGGGATACGTGGTTCGCGAAGAGCCGTCGGCCACCGATGACAATCGGGCGGTTCTCGTTCGCCTGACCCGAATGGGGAGACTTGTCTGGCGCGACGCCAACATCGTCTACCGGCGGGCGGTTCAACGAGAGTTCGCTGGGGACTTGTCCGAGTTCGAAGTGAGCGCCATGGGACGGGCATTGTCGAAGATTTCCCCGTTCAAGAACGGCCTCGACTGACCGGGAAACCGGTCGATTCGCTGATTCGGACCTCCAGCCAGCAGACTGTCGGCAGTCAGTTCGAATGGCGTCTCGATGCGACGTCGTCAGTACCAGGAGCCACCATGATCAATGCAGTCATCGTCGATGCCATCCGCACCCCCCTCGGTCGCCGCAATGGCAAGTTGAAGGAATGGCATCCCGTCGACCTGGTCGCCGAGACCATGAACGCGCTCGTCGAGCGAACCGGAATCGATCCCGGCATCGTCGACGACGTCGTGATGGGATGTGTCATGCAGGTCGGCGAGCAGGCTGCGAACGTCGCTCGTAACGCCGTCCTTGCAGCTGGATGGCCCGAGGGCGTCCCCGGCACCACGGTCGACCGCCAGTGCGGTTCGTCGCAGCAGGCAGCTCACTTCGCAGCTCAGGGTGTGATGGCTGGTGCATACGACGTCGTCGTAGCAGCTGGAGTCGAAGTCATGACCCGCGTGCCCATGGGTGCGTCCATGAGCGACGGCAAGTACGGCTATCCATTCGGTCCGAAGGTGGGTGCCCGGTATCAGCCTCAGGGCGGACTCGTTCCGCAGGGAATCTCCGCCGAGTTGATCGCCGACAAGTGGAACATCACTCGTGAAGACATGGACCGCTTCGGCGTTCAGTCGCAGTTCCGCGCTGCCCGAGCCACGTCCGAGGGCCGTTTCGAGAGAGAGATCCTTCCGGTCAAGGATGCCGAGGGCAACATGATGACCACGGACGAAGGCTTGCGCGAGACCACCATGGAGAGTCTCGGCAAGTTGAAGCCGTCGTTCCGCCCAGAAGAAGAGGGTGGACGCGTCACGGCGGGTAACTCTTCACAGATCACCGACGGAGCTGCGGCGATCTTGATCATGAGCGAAGCCAAAGCCAAGGCACTCGGGCTCACCCCGCGTGCTCGTTTCGTCAACTTCAGTCTTGCCGGCGACGACCCGCGCTACATGTTGACCGCACCGATCCCGGCGACGCAGCGAGTTCTCGAGCGAGCGAAGATGTCCCTGTCCGACATCGACCTCGTCGAGATCAACGAAGCGTTCGCATCGGTTGTGTTGGCTTGGGAGAAGGAATTCCGCCCCGACATGGAAAAGGTCAATCCGAATGGTGGAGCCATTGCCCTCGGACACCCTCTCGGATGCTCCGGAGCCCGTCTCATGACCACTCTTCTCAATGAACTCGAGCGCACCGGCGGCCGTTACGGACTGCAGACGATGTGCGAAGGTGGCGGCATGGCCAATGCCACCATCATCGAGCGTCTCGGCTGAGAAGCGTCACAACTTTCGAACATGGATCTCGCCGGCATCATTTGGATTGCCGGCGGGATCCTGTTGTTCTTGTTCCTCTGGAGGGTCGGCATGGGTCTGTTGCGGAGCATGACGACGCCACTTCCCCCTCCACCTCCCGAGGGCGAATTGCGCAAGATCAACGTGCGATATCGATGCAGCCTGTGCGGAGCTGAAGTCCGCATGACCATGGCCGCCGAAGCCGAACCGGAGCCGCCGCGTCACTGCATGGAGGACATGGATCTGATCGCAGGGCTCGAGTAGTCCAATGGTTCCCCGAGTCCAAAAAATGTAGATTCAACGAACTACACCAGTGTGAGTATCCACTACGTTGTCCACAATCTGTGGACAACAGGACTGACACTTTGTCGACGATCGACTCGAAAGCAGTGAGAACGCCGCTTTTGGGGGTGGTCAATGATATTTCGTGGCTGTGTACAACCCGCCGAGAATCGACCCGAGACCGACCAACAGATAGATGTTGCTGCGCCCACCGGGGACTGCGCCCAAGTAATACAGCAGGATCACGAGGGTGCCGAGGATGAACAACGCGAACATCAGAACCGGCACCCACGTCGGACTCTGCTTGACGTACTCGGGAACAGGGGGCGTGTAGCGGCTCGAGGCAGAGACACCGTGCTCGTCATGATCCCCTTGTCGTTCACGGGGGGTTTGGGGACGGGTGCCCTTCGGGGTCGTTCGTCCGCCAGATCGTCGTTTCGGAGGTGCCACGATCAGCAAGTGTAGGGATGTCAGCGATGGCGCAGGGTTCATCTCGAGCTGATTTTTCCTCGATCTGATTTCGGCAGGATTCGTTCGATCCGATGCGAAGTCACCGATCGTGCTGGCAGGCTGGGGGCGTGTTGCGTGTGCTCGTTCTCGACAGTTATGACAGCTTCGTCTACAACTTGGTGCAGTACTTGGGCGAACTCGGTGCCGAACCTCTCGTGTACCGCAACGATGAACTGACCGTCGAGGAGGCTCTCGAACTTCGACCAGATGGAGTGCTCCTCTCTCCCGGTCCCGGACGACCGGAGGATGCAGGCATCATTTGCTCCGTGATCGAACCGTTCGCACGCGCAGGGATTCCAGTGTTCGGTGTGTGCCTCGGACATCAAGCCATCGGCCATGTCTTCGGAGCCACTGTTGGACTGGCTCCTCAGTTGATGCACGGCAAGACGAGTTCTGTCGTCCATCACAACACCGGAGTGTTCCTCGGTGTCGACAATCCCGTGACTGCAACTCGCTATCACTCACTGATCATCGAGCGGTCCAATCTTCCGGACTGCCTCGTGATCACGGCTGAGACGAATGACGGCCTGATCATGGGCGTACGTCACGACTCACTTCCGATTGAAGGTGTGCAGTTCCATCCGGAGAGCATCCTCACCACGGCTGGTCACCAGATGATCAGGAACTTTCTCGACACGTGCGCGGCAGTTCGCCACTGATATCTGCGCGGTCGACTTCAACTCGGGATCGACGTTGTCGAAGACGAAGGTGGCTCCGACGTTGTCGATGTCGACGCAGCCTTACCGACCTTGAGAAGAATCGTCGTTCCCGGATCCACTTCCACACCCGGTGAGGGATTCTGCGAGATCACGATTCCCACGTTCGAACTTCCAGGCGGCACGGTGACGTATTCGATCGTGACCTTCAGCCCGCTGTTGATCAATCTGTCTCGCGCTTCGACCTCTTCCAGACCTTCGACGGGAAGAACGGTGACCTGGACGAGGCCGGTCGACACATAGATCGTGATTGCGTCGCCACGGGTGGCTTGCGTACCCGCAGACGGTCCGGTTCGCGTCACTCGACCCGGTTCGATGGAATTGCTCGGTTCCTCGACAACTGTGACGACGAACTTGTACGACTCACCCTCGAGGGTCGAACGGGCCGTGAAGAGGCTCTGGTTCTGGACATTGGGAATGGTGACGATGCCGCTGCCCTGGCTGACAATGATGTCGATCGTCGCGCCACCGAGCACTTGTTCGCCGGCTTTGGGTGAGGTCGAGATGATCTGCTCTGCCGGAATTGTCGGGTGGGTTTCGTAGGTGACGAGACCGACGATCAGCCCGAGGTTCAGCAAGGCCGAACGAGCTTCGAGGAGTGTTTTTCCGGAAATGTCCGGGACGGGAATCGGTGCATTCGAAGGGTTGTAGGTGATGGTGATGCTGCTTCCTTGCGAAAGCAATTCACCGCCTTCGGGGG
>JBJTGN010000253.1:0-2128 GCA_046093905.1 Actinomycetota bacterium | reverse complement strand
CGCCAAAGTGTGTGGGCTCTTGTCGGGTCGGTTGGTTTGTATCTCGCATATCGATTCCCGCTCGGCATGTTGCACAAGGTGGCCCGCGTTCTTCCGGTCGTCGGTCTCGGTGGGATCATGCTGTCGTTCGTCCCCGGTTTGGGAACGAGCGTGAATGGTGCTCGAGCCTGGATCCGAATCAGCGATCACAGCTTTCAGCCTTCGGAATTCATGAAGCTGTGCATTGTGATCTACGGCGCAGACTTGTTGGCTCGCCGTGAGAAGGAGATCGGCGATCTTCGTCGAACGATGGTTCCGTTCCTCGCTGTTGCGGGAGTTGGCGCTGGGTTGGCTGTCGTTCAAGGTGACATCGGATCGAGTCTCGTGATGGCTGGTATCGCAGCAGCTGTCCTGTTTCTCGCCGGAGCTCCGCTACGACCACTCGTGTACCTGCTCGCGGGAGCGGCGAGCCTTGGAATGCTCGTCGTCCTGCAGAACCCGAGCAAGTTCGCTCGATTCACATCCTTTTTGGATATCGAGGGCACTCGCGACCACGACGGCTACCAGGTGTTCCAGGCGCTGATCAGCCTTTCCAACGGAGGACTGACGGGGACGGGAATCGGTGCGGGAACAGGGAAATGGGGCTACGTGCCCCTTGCACACAGTGACTTCATCTTTTCGATCCTTGCCGAGGAAATGGGATTCCTCGGTGTCATCGGACTGATGACTCTGTTCGCCTTCTTCATCTATTTCGGTCTTCAAGTCGCTCTGTCGTGCCGCACGCGATTCGGGATGCTCGTTGCCGGAGGGATCTCTGCCTGGTTCCTGATTCAGATCGTGGTCAACATCGGAGGCGTCGTCGGGATCATGCCTGTCACGGGCCTGACTCTGCCTTTCATCTCCTTCGGTGGATCATCTCTGATCGTGTCGATGGTGTGTGCCGGGTTGTTGATGAACGTTGCCCGCCGACCTCGATGAAGTGCTTTGCGGTCGTCGCTGGTGGGGGTACCTCGGGGCACGTACTGCCTGCTCTTGCAATTGCAGAAGCACTGGTCGACGCCGGCCGAGCAACTTCCGACGTCGTTTACTTCGGTGCTCGACGGGGAGTGGAGACGTCGATCGTGCCGCCAACGGGCTTTCCTCATGAGTTCTTCGACGTCGTGGGCTTGAAGCGCGAGATTTCACCGGCTGCTCTACGAAACAATGCAACTTTCGTTCCCCGCATGCTGTGTGCTCGACGTCGAGCAATCGCCTACATGCGAGAGCATCGACCCCAGGTCGTCATCAGTGTCGGCGGGTATGCGAGTTTGCCAGCCGTTCTCGCTGCGCGTGTCTGCAAGATTCCCATCGTGGTCGTCAGTTACGACCGCCGCCCGGGTCGCTCCAGCCAGTGGGCTGCCCGGTATGCCCGTCGTTGCGCGGTTGCTTACCCGGAATCGACGCTGCCACGTGCGGTGTGGACTGGAGCCCCTGTTCGTCGATCGATTCGCCTTCTCGATCGGACGGCTGAACGCGCTCGAGCTCGTCAGCGTTGGGGAATTTCCGAGGACGTGTTCCTGATCGGGGTGTCGGGGGGTCGTTGGGTTCGGGGATCCTGAACGACACGATGCGAAGATACGCAGAGGATCACATGGCTGACGCGGGTCTCGCCATACGCCACGTAGTCGGCCAGCGGTTCTACGATGCTCATGCCCAGACGATGACGAGTGGTCGAGGCGGTCTCGACTACCGGATAGTGGCATACGAAGAAGACATGGTCACGATGTACAGCGCTATTGATCTTCTCATCGGTCGCGGGGGAGCAGGAACCGTGGCGGAAGTGGCGACGGCAGGAGTCCCATCAGTTCTCGTGCCGTGGAGTGGCGCCGCTGACGACCACCAGACCGAGAACGTGCGATGGTTGAGCGACAGCGGAGGGGCGATCCTTCTGGAAGAGAAAGACGTACCTTCCCGTCTCGGCGAGACGATCGACCAGCTGCGAACCGATGGCGACAGTCTTCGAACTCTCGCCCGCTCAGCATGGTCGATGGGTGAACGCAATCGAAGGAGTACATTCGCCGAACTCATCGATGACGTCATCACCGAGGGGCGAACGGCATGAAGACGCCCCTTGAGTTGCGGTCGCGAATGCGAATCCATGTTGTTGGAG
>JBJTGN010000252.1:0-1890 GCA_046093905.1 Actinomycetota bacterium | reverse complement strand
AGTCGTATTGAAGTACGTCTTGCCCGCAGTGGAGATGTGAAAAGCGCCGCATTGGAGAGCGATCAGACCTTCACGAACGAGTTCGGTTCGACAATCGACGAGACGCGCTTCGTGAGCGCCATACAGTCGCGCACGATCGGGAACACCTGCGAGATCGGGCTCGTCTGGTTGACCGAGGTCGGCCGTGTAGCAGTAGGGAATGGCACCCTTGGATTTCATCCATGCCACTGCAGCTGATGTATCGAGACCACCGGAAAATGCGATGCCGACGCGTTCGCCAACGGGAAGAAATGTCAGCACCTTCGCAGCCATGGCTCTCGACGCTATCGGTCGGACGTGTTCTGCGCCGTAGAGTTTGCGCCGCATGAACCTCGATGGCGGCATCCATGAGATTCCACTCCCGGAGGTTCCTGGGAGACTTTGGCTGTGTGGAAAGCACGCGATTGGTCCGGACCCGAAAGCCCTTCTCAAACAGGTCGGAGCCGAGCACGTGGTGTGTCTTGTGGAGCCGTTCGAGTTGTCGAATCGATTCCCCGAGTACGTTCACTGGCTCGAGTCAGCGGGTTCGGCGACGTGGTTTCCGATTGCCGACCTCGACTTCGTCTCCGTGGATGTGATTCGTGAGCTGCTCGGCTCGATCACGCATCGACTGCACTCTGGGCAGTCGATCGTTGTTCACTGCGCTGCAGGGCGCGGTCGAGCTGGCACTCTTGCTGTGGCCATCTGTCTCGATCTCGGGATGACTCTCGAGTCCGCTCTCAGCCACGTTCGCCGACACAGACCTGGTGCAGGTCCAGAAGTTGGAGCGCAGATGAACTTCGTCGAAAGTTGGGACATGGTGGTCAACCCACGTCATTCCTGACGAGGAACGCGGTATCTGCCAGTGAAGGTTGCGAACGTCATCAGGAGTCCGGCACCGGCGAGTGCTCCTTCGACGACTGCCGCTCCGGGTGAAGAGTGGCGATCGAGGAGTGCTGCGACTGCAAGAACGGCCGTCGATGCGCCGGAGATCAGGGGAACCCAAGTTCCGTTCAGGTACGACCAGAATGCGCACAAGAAAGACGGACCTGCGACACAGACGGCGAGGAGGACGAGTACTCCAACGGGCCATCGTTGGTCGTCGAGCCAGAAGACGGGTCGGCCGATGATGTGTGACGAAATGCCGGCACAAGCGAGCGCAATGGCGAGGCTGCCCCAGGCGAGAAACGAGGTCCGACTCCAACCCGGGGTGAGTCGCATCTTGGAGGCGTACTTCGGAGGTCGGGGAGGTGGGAGGGTGCCATCCATCCACCTGAAACTACCTCTGCTCGTCGGCGCAGATAGGTTGCCGCTGTGGTGAATTCGACACCGTACGCACAGAAACTGACGTTCTTCTTCCCGATGTGGAACGAAGAGGAGTACATATCGAGAACTTTGCGAGCCGCTCGAGAAGCAGGCGAGTCCCTGATCGCAGCTGGGGAGATTGCCGATTATGAAGTGATCATCATCGACGACGCATCGACGGACGAGACGGGGAGGCTGGCTGATGAGGCCGCCGCCGCCGACTCGCGTGTGCGAGTCGTCCACCATTCCGTGAACCGCAAACTCGGCGGATCGATCAAGACTGGTTTCGCTCATGCTTCTGGCGATTTGATCCTGTACACCGATGCCGATTTGCCGTTCGACATGAAGGAACTCGAGAAGGCGTGTCGACTCCTGCGCCAGTACGAGGCGGACATCGTGAGTGCCTACCGGTTCGATCGAACCGGAGAGGGATTTACCCGAACGGTGTATTCCTTCTTCTACAACGCATTGGTGAGGGTGTTATTCGGTGTACGTGTTCGCGATGTCAACTTCGCCTTCAAACTCGTCCGAGCTCGGATCTTCGACCACGTTCATTTGGAGAGCGAG
>JBJTGN010000251.1:0-3185 GCA_046093905.1 Actinomycetota bacterium | reverse complement strand
GCACATCAACACGGTGCTGAACTTCTGGGACGCCAAGCAGAGATGCAATTCGAAGAAATACCCTACGAAGAACACGCCGAACCACAGACAGAGAGTGTACTACTGGTGCTTCACCGGTAGTTGAGTCACTGTGAATACACTTGTTGCGTGACAAATATTGCGGTAATCGGCACCGGCTACGTCGGTTTGTCGTCTGGAGCGTGCTTTGCGCGGCTGGGTCATGTGGTGACATGCGTTGATGTCGTGGAAGAAAAAGTCGCGAAGCTTCGAGCAGGGATTCTTCCCATCGTCGAGACGGGACTGGAAGAACTCGTAACTGAGGGTGTCTCGGCCGGTCGACTGTCCTTCACCACGGATGTCGCGTCGGCCGTGGTTGATGCGGAAGTTGTCTTTCTGTGCGTGCCGACTCCTGAGGGAGAGGACGGAAATGCCGATCTCTCGTACATCCAGACGGCGGCAAGGACGATCTCTCCGCTCTTGCAGACCGGGGCGATTGTCGTGAACAAGTCGACAGTGCCCGTTGGTTCCACCAAGGTGGTGGAGAGGGAGTTGAAGCGTCCCGATGTGTCGGTGGTGTCCAATCCGGAATTCCTCCGGGAGGGTTCTGCCATACATGACTTCCTCAAGCCGGACCGAGTGGTGGTTGGTTCGGATGACCAGGAGGCAGCCATCAAGGTTGCTTCTCTGTACGAGAAAGTCGGTGCACCTGTGGTGGTAACAGACCCGGCCTCTGCCGAAACCATCAAATACGCAGCGAACGCGTTCCTCGCAACAAAGATCTCCTACATCAATGCGGTGGCGGCAATTTGCGAGGGGGTCGGAGCAGACATCCATGATGTTGTGCTTGGTCTCGGGTATGACCACAGAATCGGCCACGAATTCCTGCGTCCCGGTCCTGGTTGGGGTGGTAGCTGTTTCCCAAAGGACACCAAGGCGCTTGTGAAGATTGCAGAAGATGCTGGATACGACTTTGGGCTTCTCAAAGGTGTCATCACCGTAAATGAGCAGCAGTACGGGCGCATTGTCGACAAGATCAGGTTTGCTGCCGGTGGCTCCGTGAAGGACAAAAGAATTGCCGTGTGGGGTCTCACCTTCAAGGCGCGCACTGATGATCTCCGGGATTCACCTTCAGTTGAGATCGTGACACGACTTCTTGCGTCCGGTGCACAGGTGGCGATTTTCGACCCAACCGTCAGTGCCGCACCACGAGGAATGGAGGCCATCAGCGTGGCACTGGATCCGTTGTCAGCCTGCAAGGAAGCCGACCTTGTAGCCGTGCTCACCGAGTGGGATGATTTCCGGTGGGTCTCTCCAGTTGATGTTGCACGAGTCATCGGTCGGCGATTCGTGGTGGACGCACGGAATCTTCTCGACAGGTCTGAATGGAAGCGAGCGGGTTTTGAGTACCAGGGCATCGGTCGTTAGTGGCCAGGGTTCTACTTCTCGGAGCGTCAGGATTTCTGGGTTCTCATCTTGCTGATGCTCTGATTGCACGAGGCGATGAGGTTGCCGGCGTGGACGACATGACTTCCAGCAGTGGGTCCAACATTGCCCACCTTGAAGGAAATCCCTCTTTCCAATTCTTCAGAGGCGACATCTGTGATGGCATTCCCGTCACGGGCCGCTTCGACGCAGTGCTCAATTTTGCTTCGCCCGCGTCACCACCCCGATACGCCGCAATGCCCGTTCACACTCTGCGAACTGGAAGCATCGGCACCGAAAACGCCTTGAAATTCGCGCTCGATAACGGGGCCAGGTTCATCATGGCGTCTACGTCAGAGGTCTATGGCGACCCGACAGAGTCTCCCCAGCCAGAGACTTATTGGGGCAATGTCAACTCAATTGGCGAGAGATCGTGTTACGACGAGGCCAAGCGTTACTCCGAGGCACTGTGCATGGCGTTTGTTCGCCAGTACTCGGCAAACGTGGGAATCGTGCGGATCTTCAACACCTATGGACCTCGACTGGACAGGCATGACGGTCGAGTGGTCTCCAACTTCGTGTGCCAGGCACTGACAGGTGAGGACCTCACTGTTTACGGAGACGGAACCCAGACCCGTTCGTTCTGCTACGTGGACGATGAGGTGAGGGGCATTCTCGCCCTGCTCGACTCTGACGAGACGGGACCGATCAACATCGGTAATCCCTATGAATTCACGATGCTTGAGCTTGCCCAACAAGTGCTTGAACTGACTGGTTCTCCGTCGCAGATCGTCCACTTGCCCCTGCCGGCTGACGACCCCCTGCAGCGCCGACCCGACATTCGGCTGGCATTCGAAAGGCTGGGTTGGGAACCGACAATCCAGCTCACGGAGGGCCTGACGAGAACCATCGAATGGTTCCGTGGTCAACTGGGGTGAGATGAGCACGTTGCGGTCACCTACCCGCCGTCTCGGCGGAGTTGACGTTCTGGGCTTCTTCACTGCTGAGCACGGGGTGGGAGAGGCTGCTCGCGCCACGGTCCGAGCAATGGAGGCCGCCGGCACGCGCTTCAACACGATCAACTACACGGACACCGAGAGCAGGATGTCCGAGCAGTTCCGAACTGACGACAAGTCAGAGCACGAGGTTCTCTTCCTGGCGCTGAACGCCGATCACATACCTGCTGCACACGGGATCATGGGAGAAGACTTCTTCGAAGACAGGTATGTGATCAGCCAGTGGTTCTGGGAACTGGAGACAGCACCACCTTGGTTTCAGGATGCGTTCCCGCTGGTGGACGAACTGGGGGCGCCGACACGGTTCATCGAGGACATGCTCCGCAGGTCGGCGCCGGAGCGCGTGAAGGTCCGCTACATGCCGCTGGCAATTGTGGCACCGGAGGTTGACAAGCCGGTCGACAGGCGGCATTTCGGGCCCGATGAGCGGTTCATGTTCTACTTCTCCTTTGACTTCATGAGCATCGCCAAGCGGAAGAACCCTGCAGGCCTGGTGCAGGCATACACACGGGAGTTCGCCGAGAGTGACGGCGCACAATTGGTCATCAAGAGCATCAACGCCGACAAGCGTCCACTGGATCTTGCGCTGCTGGAGGCAGCCATTGGCAATCGACACGACATCACGTTGATGACTGAGTATCAGTCCAGACGTGATGCGTCGACCCTCATGTCCATGGCGGACTGCTACGTGTCGCTTCACAGGTCTGAGGGGCTCGGCCTGACCATCACCGAGGCGATGTCTTTGGG
>JBJTGN010000250.1:0-7254 GCA_046093905.1 Actinomycetota bacterium | reverse complement strand
TCACCACATCTATCAGAACCTGACGCGGGCGTTCCCGCCGATGACCGACAAGCCCTTGTTCGGCTGGTTGCAATCTCTGTATCCGTTGTGGCGGGCGATCGACGAAGAAGCTGTCTTCACGAGCGCATATGTCGGCCTCGCCGAACTTGCGTTGTCCGGATGCACGACGAGTACCGATCACCTGTATTTGCATCCCCACGGGGCAGGGGATCTGCTCACGGCTGAAATCACTGCTGCCCGAGAACTCGGCATGCGGTTCCACCCGACGCGCGGATCGATGTCGTTGTCGGTCAAAGACGGAGGTCTGCCCCCGGACGATGTCGTGTCTACCGATGACGAAATCCTGGCTGCAAGCGAAGCTGCAGTTCTTCGCCACCACGACCGGTCTCACGGAGCGATGGTGCGGATCGCACTTGCACCCTGTTCGCCGTTCAGCGTCACCGAACAGTTGATGGTGCAGTCGGCCGAACTCGCTGAAAAGCTCGACGTGCGTCTGCACACCCATTTCGCAGAAAACGCCGAAGACGACGATTTCTCACTTGCCACGTTCGGATGCCGGCCGATGGACTATCTCGAGCGCACCGGTTGGTGCACGGATCGCACGTGGGTCGCGCACTGCGTCATGCCGAATCCCGATGAAGTCGCCCGACTCGGCAAGGCTCACGTCGGTGTGGCCCATTGCCCGAGCAGCAACTTGATCCTTGCGTCGGGGATCTCACCTGTCGTCGACCTTCGGGCTGCGGGTGCACACGTCGGTCTCGGAGTGGATGGCTCGTCGTCGGCAGATTCGGCCTCGTTGTGGCTCGAAGCTCGCCAAGCGATGTTGCTCGCAAAACTTCGCAATGGTGCATCCGCAGGGACGGCGCGCATGGCCCTCGAAATGGGAACGCGTGGCGGTGCAGGGTGTCTCGGACGTGAGGGTGAAATCGGCCAGATCTCGATCGGCGCGGTTGGCGATCTTGCTGTGTGGTCGCTCACGGGGCCTTCGTTCGCCGGAGCAGTCGCTGATCCGATCGAAGCCTGGTTGCGCTGTGGACCGATCGGTGCCCGAGACACGATCGTGCACGGTCGCGCAGTCGTGCGAAATGGCCACATCGTGGACAGCAAACTCGACGAGCGCCTTGCCGATCACGCCCGCATCAGCCGGCGTATTCAGCAGCCGCCTGTCTAACGAGCCTTCGAGAGAAGTCACAAGAATTGGCGACAGACTGACCTCGATGACTTCAGAGTTCCCGCACCTCCCAGCCGCCGTCCTGTGGGACATGGACGGCACCATCGTCGACACCGAGCCCTATTGGATCGACGCCGAATACGACATCGTTGAAGCGCATGGCGGCACATGGAGTCACGAGCACGCGAAAGCTCTCGTCGGATCGGACCTACTCGACTCGGGCGCCTACATCCGTGAACACGGCGGAGTGGACCGAGAGCCGGTCGAGATTGTCGAGATGCTGCTCGATCGTGTGGTTGCACGGATTCAAGTCGAGGTGCCGTGGCGCCCGGGCGCCCGTGAACTGCTCGCTGATCTTCGCAATGCGGGTGTGCCGACGGCTCTCGTGACGATGTCCTGGCGTCGGTTCGCGGATGAAGTGGTGCGCTGCCTTCCCGAGGGAAGTTTCGATGCAGTCGTCGTCGGGGACGATGTGCAGTTCGGCAAACCGCATCCGGAGCCGTATCTCAGAGCCGCCCAGTTGCTCGGTGTCGACCCCGAACATTGTCTCGCGATCGAGGATTCACCGACTGGCGTGCGGTCTGCGATCGATGCCGGATGTCGTGTGCTCGGGGTTCCCCATGTGGTCGAGATTCCTGTGTTCGAGGACAGTGGAAATCAACTCACACTTGTGCGGACACTGGACGGCCTCACGGCTCATTTGCTGCGCGAACTGTTCGTGTGACCGTCTCTCAGCCCCAGCGGGACTGGCCGAATCGATAGCCGACGCTGCGCACCGTCTGGATCAGGTTCGCGTGCTCTTCACCCAACTTCGCCCGCAGACGACGGATGTGCACATCGACCGTTCGAGCGCCGCCGTAGTAGTCGTAGCCCCCAGACCCGTGAGAGCAGAATCTCACGAGTGAACACCTTGCCCGGGTTCTGGGTGAGGAACTTGAGGAGTTCGTATTCCATGTAGGTGAGATCGAGCGGCCGGCCATCGATCGACGCCTGGTACGTCTCGAGGTTGAGAGCGAGACCGCCGTAGTCGACGACGTCAGGCTTGATTTCGATTGCGCTGTGGGCGAACAAGTGCCTCAGTCGAGCTTCGAGTTCGCGCGGGTGGAAGGGCAGCAGGCAGAAGTCGGTGAACAAATCGTCACGCAACGTCAACTCATCGAGTTGGGAACCGGCGACCAGCAGCATCAGGGGGGTGACGACACCGTCTCGCTTGCGGAGAGCGCGGCACACAGCCCAGGCACTTTCCATGTTGGTGTCCGGGTTGCCGTCCGGATCGGAGTCGATGGCAATGATCGCTCCCATGTATCCCTCGACGGGCTCGGCCTTGACGATTGCGTCTGCCGACGCAAACCCCTTCCAGCGAAAGCCGGCGAGATCGAGCGTGCGCGCCAACTCCGGGCTCGGAGACTCGGGGAAGACGGCGATCAGGTCCATGACGAGTGAAGTCTCAGATACTGCGCAGGTATCTCTGCAGCTCGAACGGGGTGACCTGGGTCTTGTACCCGCGCCATTCGGAACGCTTGTTGCGGACGAACCACTCGAAGATGTGCTCGCCGAGAGCCTCGTGGACGAGGGTCGACGACTCCATGATCTTGAGTGCATCGGACAAGGACTGGGGCAGCTGTTCGATACCGAGTTTCGTGAGGGCATCGTCGCCCATTTCGAACAGGTTCGCATCGGCTTCCGGTGGCAACTCGTAGTTCTGCTCGATCCCGCGCAGGCCGGCGGCAAGAATGACCGAGAACGCGAGATACGGGTTACATGCCGGATCAGGTGATCGGTATTCGATGCGGGTTGCCGAAGGGTTCGCTCGTTTGGGCACGGGAACGCGAATCAATCCGCTGCGGTTGTTTCGAGCCCAACTGACGTGAATCGGGGCCTCGAAGCCGGGCACCAGACGTTTGTAGGAGTTCACCGTCTGATTGGTGACCGCTGTGATCTCGCTCGCATGGAAGAGAAGGCCAGCCATGAACTTCTTCGCAGTGTCCGACAGGTTGTAGGCGTCGTCACGTGAGTAGAACGCGTTGGAGTCCGCTTCGTCTCCGCCGTTGTTGTTGAACAACGACAGGTGCAGGTGCATACCGCTGCCCTGGACACCTTCGAGAGGCTTGGGCATGAACGTCGCGTGCACGCCTTGAGCAGCGGCAACTTCTTTCACGACCAGGCGGAACGTCATCACACTGTCAGCCATCGTGAGGGCATCGGTGTGGCGCAGGTCGATTTCGTGTTGCGACGGTGCGTCCTCGTGGAAGGAGTATTCGACCGGGATGCTCATCGTCTCGAGCGTGCGGATCGTCTCCTTGCGCAGAGTGCCGGTCACATCGGTGGTTGTGAGATCGAAGAACGATGCCTCATCGAGAGGGCGGGGAGCCTGACCCGGCTCGGGCGGCGCGAAGTAGAAGAACTCGATATCGGGTGCGATCA
Organism: Actinomycetota bacterium; assembly: GCA_046093905.1. Taxonomy (GTDB): domain Bacteria; phylum Actinomycetota; class Acidimicrobiia; order Acidimicrobiales; family Ilumatobacteraceae; genus Casp-actino8. The sequence goes on along the minus strand of JBJTGN010000250.1, from coordinate 3,659 downwards.
GGAAGTCGAGGCCGAGGGCCTGGGCCCGCTGCAAATTGCGACGCAACACCTGGCGGGGATCTCCGCCGAAAGGCGACCCGTCGAGATTGTGAATGTCGCAGAACACCCGAGCCTCGGGGGCCTTCGCGTCGGCCCAGGGCAACATCACGAAAGTGTTGGCATCGGGAACTGCAAGAACGTCGCTCTCTTGGACTCGAGAAAAGCCGTCGATCGACGAGCCATCGAATGTCATTCCGTCCTCGAGAGCGTTCTCGAGTTCGGCCGGACTGATCGCGAAACTCTTCAAGTTTCCGAGAACATCGGTGAACCAGAGCCGGATCAGGCGCACACCGCGCTCTTCGACCGTCCTCAGGACGTACTCACGTTGTTGATTCGCCACGGTCACGGCTCCAGTCTGCCGGGCATCGGCTTCGAACAAACAGGGGGCCGACTCGGCGTGAACCGAATCGGCCCCCAGCCCGCTCAGCGGGTTGACGTGCTGACAAGTGAAAGAAAAGGGGAAACTGTCGACCTGTCAGCCACACACCGTTTCCAGGAGAAGCCTGGTCACGGTGTATGGATCGACGTTTGCGTTCGGACGACGGTCCTCTGCGTAGCCCTGGCCGGCCTTCTCGACCTGCCATGGGATTCGGATCGAAGCGCCGCGGTTCGAGACGCCGAAGCTGAACTCGTTCCACGGAGCGGTCTCGTGCTTGCCGGTGAGGCGGCTCTGGATGTCGTGGCCGTAGTTCGTCACGTGCTCCATGACCTTCTTGCTGAGGGCCTTGCATGCAGCGTCGATCGCCTTCATGTCCTTGTCGTTGCGCATGGCCTTCGTGGAGAAGTTGGTGTGCGCACCAGCGCCGTTCCAGTCACCCTTCTGTGGCTTGGCATCGAGGCTGATGACCACGTCGTAGTCCTCGGCGATGCGGTGGAGCAACCAGCGAGCCACGTGGAGGTGGTCGCTCACGGTGAGGGCATCAGCAGCTCCGATCTGGAACTCCCACTGACCGGGCATGACTTCGGCGTTCGTGCCTTCGATCATGAGACCGGCATCGAGGCACGCCTGGGTGTGCTCTTCGATGATCTCGCGACCGATGACGCGGCCAGCGCCGACGCCGCAGTAGTACGGGCCCTGCGGGAGCGGGAAGCCGCCACCAGCAGGGAAGCCGAGGGGACGGCCGTCGAGCTTCATCATCGTGTATTCCTGCTCGATGCCGAAGATCATTTCATCGGATGCGAACTGGGCCGCGGCCTTGGCGCATGCTGAGCGGGTATTGGTCGGGTGCGGCTTGCCGGTGCGGGCGAGCATGACTTCGCAGAGCACGAGAATGTTGTTGCCTCCGCGCAGCGGATCCGGACACTTGAAGACGGGCTTCAGAACACAGTCGGAATGTTCACCGGTGGCCTGGTTGGTCGACGATCCGTCGAAACCCCAAATGGGAGGATCGATCACATCGTCGGCGATGATCTTGGTCTTGGATCGCAGGAGCGGTGTTGGCTCCGTGCCGTCGATCCAGATGTATTCAGCTTGATAGGCCACGAGGGTCCTCCGTGTACTTGCCGGCAGAGCCGTGTTCTTTAGGGGCGCCGTCAGCCTGTCACGGGGCAGTTTCGATGCCATTGCCCGATTGTGAACGCTGTGTGAACCGTTCCGGACGGGATCGCTGGACGAACCCGTGCCGGCAACTGTTTTTCGTGCCCGGGGAGGCTTCGAAATCGCCCGATTAGCCTGCCAATCATGGCCATCTTGCGAATCGGCTCGGCACAGTTGAATCCGGTCGTTGGCGATTTGGCCGGCAATCGGGACGGAATCGTCGCAGCCTACGCAGACGCCGTCGCAGCCGGATGCGATCTCGTCGCTTTCGGCGAGCTGTCGATCACCGGGTATCCCCCCGAGGACCTCGTCCTCAAACCTGGCTTCGTGCGCGACAACAAAGCGATCCTCGACGATCTTGCGGCGATGACGGGCGACTGCGTTGCGGTCATCGGTTTCGTGGATGTCGGCGATGGAGTTCACCCGGCGACCGGTCGACCTGTGCTGTACAACGTGGCAGCGGTGTGTGCCAACGGAGCCGTGCGCGGCACCTATCGCAAACGCTTCCTGCCCAACTACGACGTGTTCGACGAGGAGCGCACCTTCGAACCCGGCACAGGTGAACACGAGTTGTTCTCCGTGCGCAATGTCCGCGTCGGTGTGACGATCTGTGAAGACATTTGGCGATCGAATGGGCCAGTCGGCGAACAAGCTCGAGGTGGAGCACAGCTGATCGTCAATATCAATGGGTCGCCTTATCACCGAGGGAAACTGCTCGAACGTGAGGCCCTCGTCCAGCAGCGAGCCCGCGAACATTCGGTTCCGATCGTCTACGTCAATCAAGTGGGCGGTCAGGACGAACTGATCTTCGACGGCGCGTCGATGATCGTGAACCGACACGGCGAACTCGTCTCGCGCAGTCACCAGTTCGAAACCTCGTTCACGGTGGTCGACGTGGACATCGAGGATGGAAGTCCAGTGAGTCTTCCTGTTGTCACCGTGACAGCAGGGGAGTCGTCGGCAGATGGGACGAGGACTGGCGAGATCGTTCCTGCACTCACCGATGAAGCAGAGATCTATCGGGCACTCGTCCTCGGCACCGGTGACTATGTGCGCAAGAACCGTTTCACCGATGTCGTGATCGGGCTGTCGGGAGGCATCGACTCGTCCATCGTCGCGGCCGTGGCCGTCGATGCTCTCGGCGCCGACCACGTCCACGGGGTGGCGATGCCGTCTCGGTATTCATCCGAAGGATCGATCAGCGACGCGTACGCATTGGCGAATGCGCTCGGCATCGACTGCCGAACGATCTCGATCGAGCCGGCGTTCTCCGCGTACCTGACGATGCTCGAGGAGAGTTTCGCCGGGCGCGAACCGGACCTCACCGAGGAGAACCTGCAGAGCCGATGCCGAGGCCAGACGTTGATGGCGTTGTCGAACAAATTCGGCTGGATGGTGCTGACCACGGGAAACAAGAGTGAGATGGCTGTCGGCTACTTCACGATCTATGGCGATTCGGTGGGCGGTTATGCCGTGATCAAGGACGTTCTCAAGACGGATGTGTATGCAGTCAGTCGGTACGTGAACGCTCGCGCCGGTCGCGAGATCATTCCGGAGTCGGTGCTGACAAAGCCGCCATCGGCGGAACTTCGACCCGATCAGCGAGACGATCAGAGCCTGCCGCCGTATGACGTACTCGATCCGATCCTTGCCATGTACGTCGAACAGGATCGCACGGCATCGGAGATCATCGCTCTCGGCTATCCCGAGGAAGTCGTGCGCCGAATCGCGCGGCTTGTCGACGTGAACGAATACAAACGTCGGCAGTGTCCGCCAGGGGTGCGCATTTCGGAGAAGGCGTTCGGCAAGGATCGCCGCCTGCCGATCACCAACGCCTACCGCGGCTGACGGCTTCGGGGGCTCAGGTCACCCTGCGCAATCAAATGCTTTCATTCGCCGAAGTCAAACGCTACCGATCGCCGACATGGGCTCAGCCGGCGTCGGAGCGGAGGCTGTGGTCCGCCTGGCGGGTTGATCTCAACCTCTGGGAAAATTTCTTGGCGGCGTCGCCGCTATTGGCTCGCGTGTTCCCACATCGAGATATGGCGATGTGGACGGTGTGCAGGTTGGGTACGGATGTCTC
>JBJTGN010000249.1:0-6853 GCA_046093905.1 Actinomycetota bacterium | reverse complement strand
CATCGATTGTGTCGAGTTGCCAGGCCAAGTGGTAGAGCCCAATTGCTCCGCGTCGCTTCGGACCTCCGGCCGTACCGACACCGAAGAGGCCGAGGTCGTGGTGATTGCCAGATCGCGGCAGTCGGAGGAACGCGGCGTTGGCTCGCGGTTCGCGGGCGACGATCTCCATGCCGAACACGTCTGTGTAGAAGATCAGTGAGCGTTGCAGATCGGCGACGAACAGAACTGCGTGGTTGAGTCTGACTGGAGAAGTGTTCACGGCTGTCTCTTTCTGTCTCGTGACGAAGTAGATGACACGTCATCGAATATAGGTGATATATCAACTAGCTGCAACTAGAATGCGTACATGAGTGATGCACGCTGGTTGAACGAGCAGGAAATGCGTGCTTGGAGGTCGCTCCAGTTCATGCAGATGCGCCTCGAGGGAGCGCTCGCCCGGCAGCTCGCTGCCGACTCGAACCTGTCCTACCCCGACTACCTCGTCCTCGTCACTCTGACGGACCAACGAGATGGTCGAATGCGACTGTTCGAACTCGCCGCGGCTCTCGGTTGGGAGAAGTCTCGTGTTTCTCATCAAGTTGCCCGCATGGCTGCCCGCAATCTTGTGGCAAAGAAGAAGTGTGACTCCGATGGTCGTGGCGCATTCGTGGTCGTGAGTGCTCACGGACGTCGTGAGATCGATGCTGCAGCGCCCGGTCATGTCGATGCAGTCCGCCGCCTGTTCATAGACCAAATCTCGACTGAGCAATTGAATGCGATCACGGATGTTGCCGAAGTCGTGTTGGCAACTCTCGACAAACTTTAAGAATGCCGACGTCGAACTACTCGATAGGGCGGGAGACGAACTATTCGAAAAGAAGCCAATCGAGAAGTGCGGGCAGGCGGCCTCGCCTCCAGGCGTGCTCCATCACATTGTGGTCTCGCTTGGGAACAAGGCGGATCTGCGATCCGGGTATGACGCGACGAATCTGCCCAAGTCCCATGAGATCCCGCCGCATCAGTCCGCTGACGAGGCGACAATCGAACTTCTGCTTTCTCGTTGCCATCAGATTCCTCAGGGTGCGATCCATGGCGGGGTTGTGGCTGAGAGCGTCGGCGCCCACGACACCAAAGGACACAGCGTTCATTTCGATACCCACAATTGCAGCTGGAGTTGCACCGGCGCTGGTCCCGATGGTTCGCATGTTGCGAGTGAGATCAACGGGAATGATGTTCGACAATCCGGCAGCGAGACGTGAAATGTCGGGTGCGATTCCAGGAACACCATTGACGAAAAATGTTCGCGTGGGGTCAATGACCAGGATGACTGCTCCAATGGAGTTCGGAAGGCTGGACAGAAACTGATGCAGCGGCAACATCATGCGGTATGCGTTGCTTCCAAATGCCAGCAGAGTCGTGCTGGCGGGTGATCGGTCCGGACGTGTATAGACCGACACGAAGTCGTGTAGTGCTCCTCGCATCCAGGAGGAAGATGAGCGCTGACGATCCAGAGTGGGCCGACGCTCGTTCAGTATCTGACACATCGCAGGGATGTCGATCTTTCGTCGAGCAAGAATGTCGATCAGTTCATCGATTTCATGGGCGGCGAGATGAGTGAGTGCCATTTCTTGCTCGAATTGACGGTCGATGTCGCTACTTGCCAGTGAAATGCGATCCGCAAAGTCGTCGACACCCAGGCCGTTGTTCCAGCGTGTTCGGGTCGGGCGCCATGTCGCTGCGGCAGCAGGTGAAGGAACCGATTCTCCGACAAGAGATTCGATCGTGGCTGCCATCTCTCTGATCGTTCGTGTGCGAAGAAGCTCATTGGAACTTCCGCGAACATCAAAAGCTCGCTCCACTTCGGCAACGACTCGAATGGCTGAGAGAGAATCTCCGCCTGCAACAGTGAAGGGAACTTCGGGCGAAAGGTTCTCGGCTCCGAGTTCATCGGCCCAAATCGTTGCTATCAGTTCTTCGGTGGTGCTTCGATAGGTATTCGAGTGCTGGGCCACCTGCGACAGTGAAATGTCCACGAGTCGCGCAAGATCGACTTTTCCCACTCCGAGTTTGGGTAACTCATCGAGAATGAGAATGTGTGCCGGAACCTTGTGTGACGACAGAACTTCTGTGGCGAACACCAAGATGTCATCGGAATCGACATCCGTCGTCACCGTGACCGCCGCTGCAACGATGTGGCCGAGTCTGCGATGAGGGAGTCCGAAGACCGCGACATCTCTGACTGACGGGTGACGTCTGAGCACATCCTCTACTTCCATCGGATTGACCTTCTCGCCTCCGCGATTGATCATGTTCTTTTCGCGTCCTCTGACGAAGAGCTCGCCGTCCGCGTCCAGATAGCCGAGATCCCCGGTTCGGAACCAGCCATCGATGAATGTGGCTTGGTTGAGCTCTGGCTCTCCTTCGTAGCCGTCGAAGACATTGGCTCCCCGAACTTGGATCGAACCTTCGATACCGGGTCCGAGCGGTTGATCCTTTTCGTCGACGATGCGAATTTCGGGACCGACCGATCTGCCCGTCGAACCAGGCGTTCGCTGCGCAAGTCCGAAAGGTGTCGCTGTCACAAGTGGCGATGCCTCAGTCATGCCATATGCATGGAGAAGCGGACAACCGAGAGCATGCTCGGCTCGCTCCCATAGGTCTTCATTCATCGGTGCAGCAACACACCGAATGAACCGCAATGTGTTGGGAGCAAGAGGAGCGGACTGTCGCTCACTGTCGCGAAGAGTTTCATCGAGAGTTGCAGGCACGAACTGTGTCCAGGTTGGACGAGCCGTTTTCAGGAGCTTCTTCATCACCTCGAGTGAAAAGCTGCCGCCATTGATGATCGTTCCGCCTGTTGACAGAGGAACGAGCAGATGATCGATGAGCCCACCGATGTGGTACTGCGACCACTGAACAAGACAACGATCGGATTCGGACAGGTCGAGTGCACGCGCCATATCGCGCGTCGAAGTCAGCAAGTTTTTGTGAGTGAGAGGAACCACCTTGGGTTTGCCGGTGCTGCCAGACGTGAGCAGCACGACGACAACTGAGGTATCGGTGGGGGACCCGAGCTCGTCCGGAGATCGCGGCTCGAGGTCAGTCACCGTGTCAGGCGTGAGGACAGTGACACCGATGTCGTTGCACAGGTGCTGGAGCTGCTCGGTGAGCAGTGGGGCGATCAGAAATCGACTCCGCGTGACCTCCAGATAACGCCGTATGTCCTCTTCGCTGAGGTCGGGCCGCAGAGGGACAACGGTATGTCTCCACATGATCGCAAGGATCCATCGCGACAGCGTGACGCCACCTTCCATCATCACTGCGACGCGCTCGCCCGGAGGAACCATTGTCGACAGGGACCGAGACCAAACCTCCGAGCCGTGTTCGAGTTCGCTGTAGGTGAGGGACACGTTTCCTTCGCCGTCCTCGAGGGCAATCGAGTCGGGGAAGCGCCTGCGTGTCGCAGAGAGCATGTCGGGAATCGTGGAAGCATGCATTCGGCGCCCGTTGTCGCGAAGGACTCGTCGGAGTCCAGGGGTCAGTGCTGGGAAACACTAATAGGCTGTCGTTCCAATGATGTTTGTTCATGCCGGGGCTCCCTTGGGAGCTCTCGATTGCAGGTCCCTTCTGAACTGCGACAACCAGCCACTGCGAAGGTGCCCGTGTCACCATTGATCCGCATTCGAATGAAGCTCGCTCACGGAATCTCGGAGATGAGGCCGGTGCCGAAGACGGAAAGGATCCGTCACCTTTTGGTGCATTGGCTGAGCATCAAGCACGAGTCGGTCCCCCCAGGCGTGACGCAATTCGTCGTCATCACAACCGAACGGTCAGGGTCGTCGCTCCTGATGGATCTTCTTTCCTCCAGATGGACATCGATCAGAAGCAACGGGGAAATTTCAAATCCGCATGTTCGAAAAGGACGATCCGTCGAAGAACTACTCGAGACGACGTATTTTTCCGATAGCGGACATCGTTGCATCGGAAGCAAGATCATCCGGAGACAAGTATCCGACGACGAATTGAAGGCGGTGCTTTCAATTCCAGGAATTCGTGTCGTTGTCTTGCATAGGGCAAACATCGTTCGTCAGTTCGTGTCGCTGAAGATCGCGCGCAAGGACAAGATCTGGAGACAACCGGTGGGCTATCCGAGATCGGATGTGATGGCCCGGGCCGTCGAGATAACAGGCGACGAACTGCTCGCCTACGACAATCGCCAGAAGCTGGCCTACGAAACCTTGGAGGGCCTTCTCGCAGGCATGCCCTTCTTGAAGACGAGCTACGAAACGTTGATGGACAACATGGATCTCGAGATCCGCAGGATCGGTGAATTTCTCGGGGTCGGGAGGCCAGATCACGCGACATCGCCGCGACTGCGTCACCAATATCCGGAGTCACTCACGGAGCTGATCAGCAATTTCGATCAATTACAGTCTGAGCTCTTGGCGAATGGTCGTTCAGATCTCGTGAGCCAACTTGACGGGTGAGGAAGAAAATGATGCGTCGCTTGCGAGTGGAACTCGCTCACAAGATCGCCGAGATGAAGCCCATTCCCAAGACCGCACGCGTGCGCAAGTTCGCAACCAGGAAATTGGGTATTCGACACGACTCGGTCCCGTCGGGCGTGACGGCATTCTGCATTTTGACAACGGAGCGCTCGGGGTCGTCACTGCTGGATGAGCGCTTGTCGGCATGTTGGACGGATATCAGATCCGACGGCGAGATCTTCAACCCTCGCCATCGGGACGACCGCTCGTTCGAGGAGACGTTGGCAAGGACGTATTACGTTGACACCGGTCATCGAATCGTGGGAAGCAAGGTCATTCGCAATCAGGTGACCCGGTCGGAACTGACATCGCTTCTCGACATGCCTGGGCTCCGTGTCGTCGTTCTGCGCCGGGGGAATGTTCTGAGGCAATTCGTGTCGTTGAAGATCGCTGAGAAGGACGAGGTGTGGAAGCAGCCCGCCCACACGTCGCGGTCCGACGTACGCAGTCGTGCGGTGGAGATCGGCGTGGAGGAACTCCTCGCGTACGAGGAACATCAGAATCGGACGTACAGGGAGTTCGAGGAACTCATTGTCGGTATGCCGGTCCACCGTGTGGGTTACGAGGATTTGACGGCAGATCTCGACATCGAGCTCGCCAAGGTTGGGGAATTTCTCGGAACTGGGTCACCGAACAAATCGCTTCCGTTGAAATTCCTCCACCAGAACCCAGAACCGTTACGAGAACTGATCAGTAACTACGAAAAGTTGACGTCGAATCTCGTGTCAACTGGGCATGAGCGATTTCTGTCGATGATCGACTCCTGACGGGATGCGTCACCGGCCTTGTCGAGATACGTCGACAAGTCGATTGCTTCAGGAATCGATGATCTGCTTCGACGTCAGGACGTCGATGATTGCCTCGACTGATGCGTCAACTGGCGACGAAGTGGTGTCGATTCGCAGATCCGGATTGGCTGGCGCCTCGTACGGCGCTTCGATCCCGGTGAAGTTCGTGATCTTGCCAGCTCGAGCTTTCTCATAGAGACCTTTGGGGTCTCTTGTCTCGAGCACATCGAGCGGGGCGTCGACGAAGATCTCGAGGAACTCGTCAGCGCCAACCATGGAACGCACCATGTCGCGCTCAGCTTCATAGGGAGAGATGAACGCGCAGATGACGACGAGACCGGCGTCAACCATCAGTCGCGCGACTTCACCTGCGCGACGAATGTTCTCCACACGGTCTGCGGGGGTGAAACCGAGGTCATGGTTGAGACCGTGTCGTAGGTTGTCACCGTCAAGAAGATAAGTGCGCACTCCCGACGCGAAGAGACGCTTCTCCAACGCGTTGGCGATCGTCGATTTGCCCGAGCCCGACAGACCAGTCAGCCAGACGATGCAGGGCTTGTGACCAGCGAGCGCCGAGCGGGAACTCTTGTCGACGTCGACGTCCTGCCACTGGATGTTCTCCGACCGGCGCATCGAATGCTCGATCATTCCTGCACCGAGAGTGGCGTTCGAGTGTCGATCGATGACGATGAAGCCGCCCATGGTTCGGTTGGTTCGGTACGGCTCGAAGTTCAACGGTCGTACTGTCGAAAAGGTGCAGACGCCGATGTCGTTCATGGACATCGAATCCGCTGGCACGTGTTCGAGAGTCTCGGGATCGATGAGGTACCTGATGCGGTGAAAATTTGCCGTCACCGTACGCGTGTTGAGCTTCACAAGGTACGTGCGACCTGGGAGCAATGGCTCATCGTGCATCCACACGACCGTTGCTTGGAAGACATCTGCTGACTCAGCAGGTGTCGATGCGCCGCTGATCATGTCGCCGCGAACGACATCGACTTCGTCGGAGAGGACGAGAGTGACAGCTTCCCCAGCAGACGCCTCCGTCGTCGAGCCATTCGGAGTCACGACATCGGAAACGACAGTTGCGACACCCGACGGCTGCACGAGAACGGGATCTCCGACGCGAATCGTTCCCGAAGCAATGGTTCCGGCGAATCCGCGGAAATCTGCATTGGGTCGATTGATCCATTGCACGGGCAGATGGAAACTCGGGTCGTCGTCATCTCGGTGAATGGGCTGCTCTTCCAGGGTGGCGAGAACTGTCGAGCCCGAGTACCACGGCATCGATTGCGATCGCTCGACAACGTTGTCTCCCGTCAAGGCACTGACCGGGATTGCCGTTACGGAATTGATTCCCAAGCCTGAAGCCATCTCGCGGTAGCGATCCGCAATAGTTTCGAAGACTTCGCGAGACCAGCCGACGAGGTCCATCTTGTTCACTGCGAGTACCACGGAGCGAACTCCGAGGAGGGACACAATCAACGTGTGTCTCTTCGTCTGTCGAAGGAGACCTTTGCGGGCGTCGACGAGAATGAT
>JBJTGN010000248.1:0-2009 GCA_046093905.1 Actinomycetota bacterium | reverse complement strand
GCTATCAGGGGGTGTGCTCCACGCCGGGCTCGCGCTCAAGAAGCCCTGGGCAACCTCGCACCACATCCAAGTGATGGCGTACGGGAGCGCCTGGACGCGCCGCGCCGGCGTAAATGACCGGCACCACTGGTCGAACCATGTGTTGGGTGAACTGGCGAGCTGTCGCACACGGTCCTCCCTTGCACGGAAGTCTCGTTCAATAGGGAGGCGGGCCAGTACAGCGCGAATCTGGCGTGCGAACTCCAGCACTTCCATACTCCTGCGGGCACTTGCCGCTCTGGCCGTTTTCGGCCCGACAGCTGGATCAAGGCCGAGCAACTCGGCTGCCTGCGACCAATTCCGGGCAGAGGTAGCGGCACGAACGAGGCACAGGGACACATACAGCCGGCCCGTGTGTTCGTAGCCGCCGAGCATCCCGGCGAACACAGTCCGGTAGGTCTCGCGGTCGATCAATTGCGGGATCGCGGACACAGGCAGTTCGATTCGGTTCCGGGAGACCTGACGGGCGACGTCGTGCCGCGATAGCAGTGCGGCGGCGATCAGGCGTTCCATCGCCTCGGTGCGGGCGGTCCGGTTCACCAGCCACGCTCCTGGGCCGTTGGGTATGTCGGCGATGAGGTCCAGCCACGGTGAGAGCTTGGCAGCCGCGCCGTCGAGACTCGACTGTGTGACGATCTCCCAGGCCTCCGATAGCGCGCAGGCCCGAATGAGCGAACTAGTGGGTGGACTGACTCCCCACCGGGGCCCGCGTAGTTCGGTTGTCCGTGCCGACGCCTCGGTATGAAGAGCAGATCCCCAGTGGACCCGTGTGCGCCCGCCGGGTCGGGTCAGCAGATGCAGGAGAAGCGTTGCCGTATTGCGTAATTCGGCGAGATAGATCTGCGGGGCCACCATCTGGCCCATTAGTTCAGTCGGTGCGCCGGCCAGCGCAGCATCGATGGATCGTTGCATCGAAAGTACTTCCTCAGGTGCAGGCTGGGATTCTCCTTCCAGGATCGAGTGGGGGCAGTGTTGTCGAAGTCCGAGTTGGTTGCCGCAAGCATGGTCTGCGGAGGGGCGGAGAGGCGAATACCTGCGGAGCCGGAACCGGAGTCCGCAGCCACCACAGGACGCCGTGAGGAGGGTCCGGTGCTTCAGGCACGCGACGACGATCGGTAGGCGCCATTGCAGACGCCAGATGGCGTCTGCTGCCAGGCATTCGGTGCATATCTGGGATCCCGTTTGCGGAAACCAGCCTTGATTGACCACGTTGCGGAAGCTGTGTCTATCACGGGGGTCGAAGCCTTCCAAGTGGAGCGGTAGACCCCCGTCAAAGCGCATCAGGGTTGCCGACCTCACCGCTCGTTGGGTGAGGCCGCTGACGTGACTGATCCGGGCGACCGTTTCCACGGCGGGCTTGATCATGAGGAAGCTCACCGAAGGTGCCTCCGTGCCTGCCGGGGTCGAACGTGTTCTCAGCAAGTGTGCAGGGTCAAGACCGTTGGCCGTAGCCAGCCTCTCGAGGTATCCGTCGAGTGCTTCATCAGGGTGAATCGCGGGGCGGCTCGGCAGACGCCGTCGGGCACAGCGAATCTCTTCTTCCATACCGGGTCCGAGCGCTCAGGCGAGGAGAGCGTCGGGAGAAGCGGCGCTGTTGCCCGGCGCGACGTCCTGCATCAGGACGGTCTGCTGCCGGATTCGATACTCCCGCAGCGATAGCCGCTCGTCGGGCCGCAGCGAACGGTCGAACCTCTCCATCAGGAGGGGTGAGATCATCGGCAGGTACCCATACGCATCCTGGCCGGCGACTTCATCGAGCCACATCCAGGCGCGTGCAAGATCGACCGCGCTAGGGCCGATCGCGATCGCCGAGGGCGCGAGTTGCCGCAGCAATGACGGCGTCAGACGTACGCGCGGGTCGGCATAGCTCGTCACCTCCCGGACGATGTCCTGGCCAAGACGGAGCATCTGTGACAGCACGGTCTGGGCCGTCTCGGCCGTAAAGTCCCCGATGATGGCTTCCCTTGCGT
>JBJTGN010000247.1:0-5657 GCA_046093905.1 Actinomycetota bacterium | reverse complement strand
GTGGACTGGCGTGGTCCAAGGGTGGGAGATGGCGTTCGTGCCTGTTTTCTGAGGCGTTTACGCGTCTGCACCAACTCCGTCAGAGCGCGCCTGGAAGCTGGCGGACTCGCCAGCCAAGAAGCAGACCCCGAGAAGCAGATCCCCAAGGAGAAACGCATGGATCCCAACGATCAGCAGTTCGACGCGCCCCTCTCTGGCAACCAGTCTGGCAACCAGTCTGACTCCGGCGACCTGCATGCCGGTGGACAGCCCGCCGGTGACCAGCATGGTTCCGACCAGCATGGTTCCGATGAGAAGCATGCTCCTGCCGACCACATCCCGTCCTCAGATCAGCTGACCTCCGGCCAGTTGCCCGATGCCGTGGCGTCCGCGGCGGCAGGACAGCCAATGCCGCCAGTGTCGCGAGAGGTCCACGGCACCGATCATGCGGCTCCCGCGAAGAAGGTGACGATCATGGACCTAGCCCGCTACCGCGTGGGCGAGCAGGCCTACTGGATCGTGTTCCGCACCGAGCGGTCGCCCGACCTCGGCGAGGACACCGAGTGGATCCGCCAGGAGCACCCCTGGCTGCTCTGGCAGCACAAGGTCGTGCCGTGGGGCATCCCGATGAAGCCGCCTCGCATGCATCCCGGCGACACGATGTTCGTGCTCATGCTCTGCGGTCAGAAGCCGAAGATCGAGCCGTTCCGGATTCGCGACGTCACGCGGTCGGCCAACTCCGGCTCGTTCCTGTACACCGGGCCCAAGGGCGTGGTGATGCCGGAGGCGCTGCTCTTTCCCACCAAGACGGCGGCGCGAAGGGAGATCGCCCGGGTGGCGAAGATGTTCGCCGCGTGGACGGCGACGTGGGAGGGCACGGTGGACAGCCCGCCCAAGCCGGAGTGACGCCTCGGGCTCGCCCGACATGGAAGCGCGACCCACGACACGGGGCCGGTGACCGTCTTACGTCGTAGCGGGTACTTCGCTCGCTGGATCACCTTGTCAGTGACATCATCCCGGTTTCTTGATTCAGCCGGACTGCCAGGTGACCTTGTCATCACCAAAAAGGGTGTCTGAGACTACCGCGTCAGGGTTTCCAGGGACTTTCGCTCGCCGGCCTAGGTGCCCTGAGCCTGGTGGTCGAGGATGAGCCGCCAGCACTGGGCATACAGGTCCACCTGCGGCCTGTAATGGTCGTCGAGCTTCGAACGGCTGGCTGCCGTCACGGCGTCCGTTTTCCAGTCGATCACCCGCCATCTTGCGTCACGATCCTCGAAAACCCGGTCGATAACACCGCGAATCACCGTCGGCACCGGAGGTCCGGACAGGCCGGCGACCGCCCGCGCCTCGTCTCCAAGGCTTTCTCCTGAGACTTGGATTGAGAACGGTAGTTCGGCGAACGCCTGTGGACCCGCATGGGATTCCTGCCAGAGCTCGCTCGACTGAATCGCCCGAACAAGCTCGACGGCATCAGAGAGATATGCGAGCGGTACTTCCTCCGCCGAAAGGACAGTGCGTGCCACCTCCTCGATGTTGCATGTCGGCATTCGTGATGCAAGTTCGAGTAACTTGTGAATCACTCGGCCCCACTCCTCGCCTCGGCCCTTGCCGGTGTACCGCAGGCCTTCGGCAGACTCCGTAAGCACCTCTCTTGGGCTGATGCGGGCGAACGTGGGTTCCGCCAGCGCGGCGATGCGAGCGGTGATTTCCTGGCGAAGGTGTGCTGAGTCAACGGCGGCCCCCTTTGGAGTGACATCATCCACTCCATTGGCAGCCGCACCTGCGGGAGGGCTAACAGGCGGCAGATCCGGCGCTGATGCGAGATACTGGTCAAACCGCTCCCACGCGCCCTTCGGAATGAATTGCTCCGGCTTGGGTGGCTTTTTCGTTGCCTCCTTCACTGCGCCGAAGTGGGAAACGATCAGAGCCGTGCCCGGTCTCGTCGCAGCCACATAATCGACACGCACTCGCTCAGCTTCTTCGAAGGCACGCTCCTTCTGCCAAATGTTTTGCCAGTCGGCCGGAGCGGCGATGATCTGCTTCGCCCAACCGATGGTTCGCATCACCGAGAGCCAACCCTGCGCCGGCGTTGTAGTCCGATCCACATGCAGCGAGGGGCCGTCCTCGGGCTTGTCGCCCAGCGCTCGCACCCGGAAGTCGCCAAGAAACACTACGGGCGCCTCGAGCCCCTTGGCCTTGTGAAGGTTCATCAGTCGCACACGATCGTCCATATCGGGATCGATTGTGAGCGGGTCAAACTGGGTCTTCGTGTCGGGATCGAGGAGATCATCCATGGCGTCAAGGCAGTCTTGAATCGACAGGATCGTCTCACGGTTCCTCCGAATGTTCTCCAAGAACTTCTGAACGAGGCCGACAACGGCACGGCCGCCGGAGCCGGTCTTACCCTGGCACGCCGCGAGAAGAAGGAGGCCGGCATCATCGATGATCTTCTCAACAGCGGATGCGACGGAAAGTCGTCCGGCCCACCCTCGCCATCGACGAAGAGCTGCCTTGGCCTCAGCGCACCGGATCTGCAAGTCCGTCGAGCAGGAGTCGGGCACGTCGATGCCCCCGTAGAAAGATCCGCCTGCTTGCCGGTACTCGAACAGATCGGAATCGCTCAGGCCAAACACCGGGCCGCGCAGGATCGCAAGGATCGCGACAGGGTCATCGGGGTCGGCAACGGCTGCAAGACAGCCGCGCAGCGCCCGCAGCGAGTCGGCATGGTCGGCTCCGAAAGCCCCCGTGACGTCCACCGCCAAGCCTACAGCTTGAAGGGCCGCAGCATAGATCGAGAGGTGTGCTCGCTCACGGGCGACAATAAGAAAATCCTTGGCTGAACACTCAAAGGGGATGCGGGCATCGCGCTCTGACTCCGTTCTGGGCACGCAATGGCGGCCATTGATGGCCCCAAGGATAAACTCGGCGATCGTGCGGGCTTCTTCAACAACCCATTCTTCGCCCTCGTACCCGGATCGGGCATAGCGAAGGGCACGGACACCCGAAAGCCAAGGTGTGGACGGGTCTGCCGAGGACGGAGGAGCGTCTCTGCGACCTGACGTGGCCGGGACAAAAGCGGGCGATGCGGGGGTCGCCTTGGGGGGAAACTCAGACGAGAACATCGCGTTCGCGAAAGCGACAAGGTCACTACGGCTTCGGAAATTCGAGGTCAACTCCAAGATCGCGCCATGACTTGCGAAAACCTGCTTCACGCGGTTGTAGGTCACGATATCCGCTCGTCGGAAGCGGTAGAGCGATTGCTTTGGATCGCCGACGACAAACAGGCTGCCGGGCTCGGGGACGCATTTCATCGCATCCGCCTCCTTGCGGTCCGTAGCACACAGCAGCAGAAGCATATCGGCCTGAATCGGATCCGTGTCCTGAAACTCATCGACGAGAATGTGGGTATATCGACTTCGAAAGTCCTCTCGCGCCTCAGCGCAGGCCTTGAGCAGGTCGACGGTCTTGCAGAGCAGGTCTTGGAACGACAGTACGCCACGCTCCTGCCGAAGCGAGTCGTACCGCTCCCGTGCCGCGAGGAGCCCCTCGATGACCGTCGGATAGCGGTAGGCTCTCCATTCCCAGAGGCATGGGGACGCGATGGTGTCGCGGACGTTGTCCCACTCTTTTTTCCATGACTTCACCGCATCTTTCGCCGCCTTGCTCCGCGTCTTGTCGGTGTCTTCTGTGCCTGGCCAATACTCCTGGGTCACCTTTGGTGTCCGGTCAAGCGTCTGAAGCAGTTCCATGACGGCGACCGTTGAGGCCTTGTCGGTGCGGTCATACAGCCGGACAAACTGCTCGAGGTCATTCATCAGCTCATCGGTTCCCCGTTCCGCTTCCGGCGGAAAAGACGCATCACGGATCTTCTTGACAAAGGGAGCGAGTGACGTCAGGGCAGCCTGGATGTTCGGCTGCGGTGCCGCCGGCGCAGGCCAGGATGCCACGTCGCCGTAGTCGGCAAACTTGTTGACGAAGGCGAAATGAAGATCGCCCAGCCGCAGACCCACGGCCTCGAGGCGCGTGAGGAGTGCCGAGTGAGTGAAGGCAGCAGCCTCTGCGAACATGCGCCACGCTTGTTCACGCAGGATGCGATCCGAGGCATCGTCGAGTTCGGTAAACGCCGGATCTACTCCGGCATCAACGGCCCGCTCCCTCAGCAGCCTTGCCGCGAATGAATGGATCGTGCCGATGACCATCGAGTCGGCGTGGTCGATCGCCTCCGTCAGCCTCCTTCGCTCATCAGGCGACTCTGTCTTCAACGCCTGCGTGTGCAACTCCTCACGAAATCGACGGCGAAGCTCTCCTGCTGCCTTGCGAGTGAAAGTCACGGCGACGATACCTTGCGGCTTGGCCTGGCCGGTACGGATGAGGCTGAGCAGCCGGTCCACGATGCAGGTTGTCTTGCCAGTGCCCGCTGCCGCCTCAACGAATAGATTCGTCCCCAGGTCTGTTCGGATGCGTTGTCGCTCGCCATGATCGGCCGGTACTGTCGGCCCTTGGGCATGCGGTACGAGTGACAGCGGAACACTTCTTACGGGATACCGGTCAAGCGCCGCGATCGTCCGGGATGAGGAGGTGAGTCCAGCAAAAAGTTCCTTCAGGTCCGGGGAAGCGGCGGTCATGCGTGAAGCTTGCCGTGCGACCGCAGCGGGATCGCCGCATACGGGCGTGAACTTGCAGTACGCGCAATCGCTTTTTGCCGTAGTGGGAATGAACGTGCCCTGCCGAGAGATCTCAGCCAACCGACTGACTAATTCGGCACACCTGGCCAATCGATCAGCCGACCATTCCAACCGGATACCCTTGCCGGAGCGGCTGGGAAAGAAGTAACCGATCCGCTCGACCTGCCCTGCCGTCGCCGCCTCGGGCTCTTGGTCCAGCCGGGCACGCAACATCAGGACGTAGAGCCCGTGCTGCAGCTTGCGTCCTTTATCGAATGGATCGGCAGCCCCAACACTCGGAAAGCTGTAGTCGCTGCCACTCTTGTAGTCCCAAAGCGCGTAGATGCGACCGTGGCTCGCATCGTCTGAGCGGTCAATGCGGTCGATTCTTCCGCGAAGCTTGAGTTGCTTATCCCCGGGAAGGCCGACTGTCATCGGCTCAAGCGTGTCGAAGGAAGTTCCTGGCTCTGAAGGGGCAAGGCCGATCGCCACCTCGATGGCTACCGGCCGCATGCCTGTTTGTTTGTGGAGCCGCTCTTCATCGCTTAGAAACGTCCCGAGCGCCGTGTCAATTTCATGGCGAGTGCTATCGAAGGCGACCTCGGTGACCGGCGGGGTGCGCTGGCGCCATTCAGCAAGTTCGGCATCGAGAATTCCTTTCAGTTCGCCAGTCTGTGCAGGGTCAGCACGGGGGGTGTCGCCACGCTCGATGAGCCTACGGACGAACTTTTCAAGGATGGCGTGCAGTACTGTCCCAACTTCGAGCGGACCCAGCCAGCGATCGCAATCATCGAGTGGCGGTTCAGGAGGACGTATTCCCAGGCCATACCGAAAAAAGAATCGCCGCGGGCATGCCCCCAAGGTTTCGAGGCTGTGCGGCGAGGCTTCTCGGCCGTCGGGGGCACACGGATCGAGTAAAGGCCCGGCAGCCGGCACGGCTCCGTCATGGGCGGTGAAGGCGTCGCTGCGGCGGGCTTCCTCGGCCTCATAGCCAAAAGTCAGATGGTTGCGATG
>JBJTGN010000246.1:0-6078 GCA_046093905.1 Actinomycetota bacterium | reverse complement strand
CACATCACTCAGGCGCTTCAGAAAGAGGAGCGGGAAGATGTAATTCTTGTATTCGCCGGGGTCGATGGACCCGCGCATGAGCGTCGCCGCCCCCCATAGGTAGGACTCGAGCTCAGACTTTGTCAAGCGCTTACCGGTCACAGAAGACCCCTGTCCTTGAGGAGTTCCAGTACGCGTGCCTCTGACTCACGTACGGCCGATGCGGCGGCTCGGAGTGCAGACATGGCTTCATCGATAGAGGGAAGGTCCTCTGCTACGTGTTTTGTCACGAATTTCCCCGGCGAGAGATCCCCACCGCCTGATTTCACGTCTTCGGTGTCGACCACCCGGGAGAAGAGGTCCACGTTCTCGTTCCCGGCGTAGAGCGAGAAAATCCTCTCCACGTGCTCGGCCTCCAGAGTGTTCTGGTTTCGGCCCGTGCGGAACAAGTCAGAGGCGTTCACGAAGAGAATCCGCCCACGGCGATTCTTGGGCTTGCTGGCCCTGGCCACAACAATGCAGGCAGGGATTGCCGTGCCGTAAAACAGGTTCGGGCCGAGCTCTATGACGGCTTCGATGATGTCCATGTCGAGAACTTTGTTACGGATACGGCCTTCGCTCTGACCACGGAACAAGGCACCCAGAGGCAGAACGACCGCCATCCGCCCGTGGCCGGCAGCCATGGAAGAGATCATGTGCTGGAGCCATGCCCAGTCACCACTGGACGTGGGCGGGGTTCCGGCGATGTTGCGGCCCCACGGGTCGTGTTCCCACTGGTCCCCACCCCAGGACTTGAGTGAAAACGGGGGGTTCGCGATGACACAGTCAAAGGTCATCAACGTGTCGCGCTGGACGAACTGAGGTTCCCGCAGTGTGTCGGCAGTGGCGATGCTGAAGTCCTCCATGCCGTGCAGAATCAGGTTCATCCTGGCCATGGCGGCGGTGTTGAGGTTCTTCTCCTGACCGTAGATGCGGCCGAACAGCAGACGCGGGTCGCCACCCTCCTCTTTCACGTGCTTCACCGACTCGATCAACATGCCACCACTGCCACAGGATGGGTCATAGATCGTTTCACCGGGCTTGGGATCAAGGATGTTGATCATGAGCTCCACCACGGTTCGAGGGGTGAAGAACTCCCCTGCACTCTTTCGTGACTTGTCAGCGAACCTCTTGATCAGATACTCATACGCATCACCCAGCAGGTCATTCGGCACCTTGCTGGGCGAAAGGTTCCTGCTGCTGAAATGCTCGACCAGGTCGCGGAGGAGCGAGTCCGGGAGCCTTGCCTTGTTCGTCCATTGGACATCACCGAATATCTGGAAGAGGTTTTGCGGATTGGCTCGTTCAATTGATTTCATCGCCTTGTCGATCGCATTGCCGACATTGGTATTGACCGATCGAATGTCGTTCCAGTGCGATCCCGCAGGGATTTGGAAACGGTGTTGATCGGCCAGGCGAGCAAACTCTTCGTCATTGCCCGACAGCTCAAGTGCCTCAGCAAACTCCTCGTCATAGACGTCACTGAGACGCTTCAGGAACAGGAGCGGAAAGATGTATGACTTGAAGTCGCCCTGGTCGATAGGACCGCGGAGAATGTTGGCGGCAGCCCAGAGCCACTGCTCGAGGTCTGCCATGTTGTCTTGGTTCTTCTTGGGGGGCATTTAGTTCAGGGGGTATCTCTCAGAAATCTTCGTCATCATCGTCGTCATCAAACTCTTCATTCTGCGCAGCAATCCTTCGCTGGCTCGCTCGTACTTCGATCTCCGAACGCTTCTTCTCAATTTGTGCGATTCGGCGTTCATTTGCGGCATTCAACAGTCTGCGTGCCTCGTCCAGTGTCAAATCCAAGAATCCCTCGGGCCAATCTTGATCAGAATCGCCGAACTCAGTATTGCCGTACTGGTCAATGGCCGGCTCCCGATAACTGGTGATGCCGTTGCGCTGTTCCGCAAAAACAACCTTGACCAACTTTGCAACATTGTCGCTCATGTCTTCTGCGATGCGGAGACGCAGACGATTCACGAGATGTTCACTGTGGGTCTCTATAAGAATCTGTCGGCCAGAACGGACACAGGCCAAGAAGAAATCGGCGAGTGTTTGCTCTAGGCGAGGATGCAGGTGAAGTTCAGGCTGCTCAACAATGACCATGGACTTCCCAGGTTGGGCGAGCAGGCACTGCATCACTACCGGCAACACCTGACTTACACCAACTCCGACGGCATTGAGTTCAGTTGAGGTTTCATCATGCTCTCCCTCATCAGCTTGTTCGTGAAAAGGAGACATCGAAATGCCGGGGCGCTCGCGACCCCGGTCCTCGATTTGGGCGTTGTCCGCTAATTCAAGGTTTCTTAATGCTGCCGCAAGCGCTTTGGAGAACAACATCATCTTCCCGGTCAGGGGATCGAGAACACGTCGTGATGCCTCTCGCTGCAAGACCTCAACTGTGTGTTCGCCCTTGCTGCCCACGTACAGAGGATCAGCAATCGGATCAGCCGGAGACTCGGGATCACGAATCGGACCCACGTGATAGACGTTTCTCAGCCGCGCGGCAAGCTGATGTTGATACATAATCAAATCATGATTGATGGTGTTGAGTTCATCGAAACGTCCACCCAGTGTGACGGGCACTAGAACTGTTGGAGGCTCGGTGGCGAAATGCTTTCCCCTCCATAAACCAAACAGGATCTCTCGGATCTGCGGCACTGAACTACTCGCAAGGCAATTCTTGATCCATTCGAGGCTTCGGTGCACATCTGAACAGACCTGCTCGAGCACGTTGTCGATTGAAAAAGCGAAAGCCAGAGCATGAACAAATCCGGCAAGTTCCTCGAATCTCTAGTCATCAAGATCTTGTGCCTGATTGATGGCCTCAACAATCGACTCAAGGCTGTCAGTTTTTGTCTGTGAGATTGCGCGGCTCAACAATCCATCCAATACCTTCAGAAGGTCTCCCGATTGGCCGACACGTTTGCCGACAACCAGATCTTTCCCTCGAACCTTGACCACATCGACGTAGTCAGAACTTGAGGAACATGCATGGCTGTAGAGCAATTCAGCAAGAACTCGAAGGAGGTCCATCTCTTCCAATGGAAGCGGAGATAATTGTTCTATTCCTGGGTCACGAAGGAGCACATATGCATAGATTGCGTCTACTTCGGGATTGTCAGCAATCTTTGACGACTCATTAATAAAATCTAGATTGTTCTTCGCTCTCAACGCGTAGCGAGCCGAGAAAATTTCGTGCTTTCGGGCCGGAACATAACCTGGGAAAACCACGGGGTAGGTGACCAACGGGACCTCGACCTCGCTCATTTCGAACGTCAAATTTACCAAAGCGGATTCATAGCGGCCACGGGTAGTCGCCAGATGTGCATTTCTTGACTTGCTGCTCGAATCGTCCATCGACAAATCAGCTGACCAACCGATTCCTCCTCGACATTCAATCCCTACAGTTGTTGTGGGCGATTCCGACCTGTGTCTGTGTAGTTGAGAGAAAGTTCCAAGTCTCACGAGATGTTGGTTGAGCGAGATCTTGCGGGCAGATGAGTACCTGTTTGTCAAGTGTTGAACCGACAACAGAAGCGATTGAATCAGCGAACTCTTTCCGGAGGAGTTACGGCCCACAACTACGGTCAATGGACTCATCTGGACATGTGCTTCTCTAACTGACTTGAAATCTCTGATTGAAATCGCATCGACAACGCCAGGCGCAGTCTCTTGCTGCCGAACTAATTCATCCGTTTCAAATTCAAAATGCACCTCTGATGCAATTTCGAGCTCTTGAGCCTTTAGAAACGCAATATTCGGCGGGAACATGCCTCCCTTGGAGAGCCAAGTGAGATACGACTCTTTGCTCACGCTGTCACCAAACTTCCGACAAGGGCGCGAACTTCATAGTGATACTCGAGCGAATCTTGAAGGCTCGTCCTGGCCCCTTCAATTTCGATCAGTTTCGACTCGAGCGAATCAATTGGAAGCATCAAATCTTCTACCTCGTGGATGTGCTGGAATGCTTCTTCGGCAATCATCTGCATGGTTTGCCACTCGTCGGCCGCAACTTGCGCACGCAAATCATCAGGCTCCAGAATAATTCGGCCGGTGCGAGTCGCGTCCCTGCGACCGCCACGATTGAGCCGCAACACCAGGTCAAGAAGTTCTCCATTAATTTGACCAACAACCTGCCCCAGATCTGCGACCAGAACCGGAGCCTGGTTAGACGTCTCAATTGCGCCAACAATCGGATATTCGAGATCTTGGGGACCAAATTTGACGTCGTCGTGACTTGCGTAAGCGGGCAAGTCGAGAATCAGCATTGCACCTGCAATCTCGGGCAGATCCCCGTATTGATGAGTGATCATGACATAGCGCTTGTTGAATCGACCTTTCTCGTCTTGGTACAGCACGGGTCGGATTTGTCCAGGCTCTATTGACGCCCGCATGTGATTGGCATCGCTCTGGGGAACTGCAACCTGATCAGACGAAACCAGCTGCTTAAGTTGTTCAAGGTTCAATCGCTTAGTTTGCATCTGCGTATGCCTTCCCGAGAAGTAGATCCCATGCAAATTCTTGTTCGGATTCCTCAAGCTCGCCGAGTCCATCTTTGATGATTTGCTGCATCTCGCTTCGCATGTTGAGAACGGTGACGCGACTAACTGTCGTGCCGTCGTTGTGAGCAGCCAAGACCGGTGATTTCGCGATCACGAGATCAGGCACTCCTTCGGCTTTCATACGAAATATCACCCGTTGGGAAGCCGTCATCATCTTCCATGTCTCATCCGCCGCGGCTGCTGCACGAAGAACATCGACATCGGAATGCGGGTGGTCTTGTCCGGGGCTCGACCCTGGTCTCTCGTCGTCGTCTTGCTTCATGTCCGGCAGAAGGGTGGCATCGCTGTAATTTGTCAGAAGTTGCTGAAAAAACTCAAAAATCTGCGTTTTTGATAGTCCATCGGCAAAATCGATCATAATTGTGAGAATTGCTGAGAATTCAGGAGCTGCGTAGACCTTGGACAATCTCACCTCGGCGTAAGGGTCGGAGTTTGCGTCGTTTCTTTGACGCTGTGGCAGCTTTTCGATCATGGCAGCAGCAGCGACGGCACGTGACAGATCGTCCTTGCCGGGGAGATCTGAGTTCTGCGAGGTCTCTGTGTATGTAGAGGCGCGGAAATAGCGAAAAGATTTTGCCCAGGTGACTCGCAAAAATGGTGGTCGAGAGAGTTCTTCAACTGCTCTGTCGACAAGATTTTCCACGTAGCCCTGCGGATGAAGGCTAAGCAGATGTCGATAGATCGTCGTCCTAAGCGCCTTTCTGAACACATTGAGCTGCATCGGTATTCCGAGATTCTTCATCTCGAGATAGTCGAGGATGAGGAGTTTACGTACTGGGGACATGGCCCTGGAGGCTGGTTCCGTGACCAGAAATGTCATGGTACTCGATGCTGCTTCGTCCTCATCAAAACCGTCGCGAATCATTCGACCGGCAACTTTGCGGTAGACGATTTCGTGTGCTTTTTCGATTTCATCAAAAATCAAGGGGCCCACGACCATCGATTGACATTCGTTATGGAGATCGTCAATCGTTACTGAGGGCATGAAAAATGCTCTTCGATCTCGTCGAACAAATACGAATCAATTGGTTCTTTACACGAGTAGGTAGTGGTTGTGCATTGGCTCTCAGGAACTGACCAGACAAAGTCGGCATCGAGGAATCCGTTGCGGTCTATTCTGCAGGTTCGTTCGCATCTCGTGTGCTCGTAATGCTCGATGGCAGTTTCGCGTGTGGACGAGCGAACGAAACAATTGAGACGTGCCTCCGGAGCGTTTGTGAATTGGCGCATGAGCAGGACTGGGTGGGCTCTGGTTCGGGGCGAAGCTGGGAGTAGGAATGTTCTTCCGTGTTGTCGTCGTTCAATTTGGGCGTTCGGGATGACGTACCACTTGTATTGGTCGTCCAGGGTCTCGATTCTGGATCGGGCACTGCTCTTCTGAAGTCGTGATGCTGTTTGAGGCATTTCCGGTGAGATTAGTGGTTTTGTAGGGCTGGCCGGGCGGGAAGCTTCTTTCCGGAATTGTCGTTCTTTTGGATGTCTGTTAGCAGAG
>JBJTGN010000245.1:0-5532 GCA_046093905.1 Actinomycetota bacterium | reverse complement strand
CACGCATGAGAGTCACCGCTTGTGAACGGTGAACAGGATGGATGCCGGCCACGTACACGATGTCGACCTCCGGGTCGGCTGCGAGATCCTGAATGGAACCGTGAGCCCGCGGGACCGACTGTTCCGTCGCGAAAGAGACCGCGTTGTCGATGTGTCGGCTGCCGACTGCAACGAGAGTTGCGTCGTCGACGTGAGCGAGGTCGCGGGCGAAATCCCGCGCGATACGTCCGGTGCCTGCAATACCCCAGCGGAACATCATGTCCATTTCGCTCCTTGTTTCGTTCGTCGTGGACCATGTGACCACGCCAGACCGCTCAACCACAACACTGCTGCTGCGGCGAAGACGGTGGTGAATGCGCGGTCGAAGTTCCCTGATGCCGACAACACGCCCATCGAGGCGGTGGTGGCCATGAATCCGCCGCGCTGGGCGAGAGTCATGGCTGCGAGACCTGCGCCAGGTCGGTCGGGGTTCGCATTCGCCGCCATCAAGTAGACCTGCGGGAACATGACACTCACTCCCAAGCCCCAGAGAGCGAACCCGACGAGTGCAACGATTGCGTTCGGTGCGAGCACGATCGTGCCCACCCCCACTCCGACCGACGCAACGGAGACGACCATCACTCGAGTGGCTCCGAGTCCGTCGATTAGTCGGTCGCCGCGAAACCGGCCGAGAAGCATCGCAGCAGCGAAGACGACCGGCCCTGCTCCCTTCAGGCGTCCTGCATCCAGTGCGTCGCGAAGCGCGATGGCGCTCCATTCATTGGGGGTATTTTCCAACGCAGCTGCACCAAGTGCGAGCAGGGGAACCGCAACGAGCGCAGATGTGACGCGTCTCGGAGAGTTCACCCGTTCTGTCCGAGCTCCACTCGGAGTCGATGATTCGTCGATTGCTGCCGACGCGAGCGCAGCGACCGATCTCACGGAGACCATGAGGAGTACTGCAGAGACGAGAACGAGGTGGACTTCGAGAGGAATCTTGAGAGCGGATGCAACCCAGCCGACAAGACTCCCCGAGACGAACCCGACACTCCACATGCCGTGGATGCGCTGCATGATGGAGTTGTCGGTCGTGGCCTGAACGGCAGCCGCTTCCGCGTTCATGGCTGTATCGCACAGGACGTCGGTGAGCCCGAGAAAGGTGAGCAGCACGAGCAAGGCAGCGGCACTTGGGACCACTGCGATGAGTGGGAACGCAAGAGCGAGCGCAACTGCCGAACGCCGAAGAACGCGCAACACCGCCCCCGGCCGCAGCAGCCGCGCTGCGAGGAACGATCCGAGAATTCCCCCGAGTCCGCCACCGAGCAAAGCGATGCCAAGGTCGCGGTTGCCGACCTCCAATGCGTCGCGGACTTCGTCGACACGGGGGAGCCAGTTGGCGAACGATGCTCCGTTTGCGAAGAAGACGAGCCCGATGGCTCCGACCGACCGGGACGCACGGGCACTCACGGATCGAGACCCTAACCTTGAAGGGAGCGGTAGTCCGATGTTCGACGGTGGAACACGTCTGTGCTCCCGCCTTCCGTGGTAAAATTGTCGTTCTGCCAACCGGGCAGACTTATCAGGGGGAATACATGAGGGCAAGAAATCTTGCGGCTCTGTTCGCAGCGAGTGCGATTTTGCTCGGCGCGTGCGGAGGATCCGACGACTCGAACTCCGATGCCGGTGAGGCTTCGGGTGGCGACGGTTGCACCGTTGGCGTGTCGTGGAACAACTATCAAGAAGAGCGTTGGGCGAAGTGGGACGAGCCCGCAATCAAGGCTGCCATCGAGGCCGCCGGCGGAACCTACATCTCGAACGACGCCAAGTCATCTGCCGAGACGCAGGCCAGCAACCTGGAGAACCTCATCTCCCAGGGTGCCAAGGCGCTCATCGTGCTCGCGCAGGACGGCACGGCCATCAAGCCCGCCGTCACCAGCGCAATTGAAGCCGGTGTGCCGGTCATCGCGTACGACCGTCTCATCGAGGATCCGAAGGCTCTCTACATCACGTTCGACAACAAGGGCGTGGGCAAGTTGGAGGCCGAGGAGATCTTCAAGCGAGTGCCGAAAGGCAACTACGTCATCGTCAAGGGCAACAAAGCCGACGCCAACTCCGACTTCCTGCGTGAAGGTATGGAAGAGGTCATCGGTGCTGCTGTCGCATCCGGTGACATCACGATCGTGAGTGAGACCTATACCGACAACTGGGACCCGAAGAATGCTCAGGCGACGATGGAGCAGGTGCTCACAGCTGAAGGCAACAAGGTCGACGCCGTTCTCGCGCAGAACGACGGTATGGCCGGCGGCGTGATCGCTGCTCTCGAGGCCCAGGGTCTCGCTGGCAAGGTTCCCGTGTCGGGTCAGGATGCCGAGCAGGCTGCGCTGAACCGCGTTGCTCTCGGGACGCAGGCGCTCACCGTTTGGAAGGACGCACGCGAGCTCGGTAAGGCCGCAGGTGAGGCAGCTGTTGCTCTGTGCTCGAACCCCGACGCCTCCGCAATCTCGGGCGCATCACCCTTCACCACTCCTGGTGGGAACTCCATCTCGTCGATCTTCCTCACGCCGCTGCCGATCACTCAGGAGAACCTGGATGCCGTCATCGAGGCTGGTTGGACGACCGAGGAGAATGTTTGCCAGGGCGTGACTGCCGGTTCGGTGGCTGCCTGCCCGTGATCGGGTTGAGCCACACGTGACTCGAGACGTGCCCTCCACCCAGCTGGGTGGGGGGCACGTTCTCATTGCGGCTACTTTCGAGCGGAACGATCAATCGGAGAACTCAGCGTGACAGACATTCACCAAGAGACACAGCCCGGCAGCGCACCACACGGCCATCGCCGCGACTGGCGAGGTTTCCTCGCGTCGACAGAGATCGACACCCGACTTGCCGGGATGGTCGGCGTTCTCGCGGTGATTTGGGTGGCGTTCCACATCTTGTCGGGCGGTGACTTCCTCACCTCTCGGAACCTCTGGAACTTGTCGGTCCAGAGCACATCGATCGCGATCATGGCGACGGGGATGGTGCTGATCATCGTCTCGCGCAATATCGATCTGTCGGTTGGCTCGCTGCTGGGCTTCCTCGGCTACGTCATGGCCATGGTGCAGACTCGGTGGATCCCCGACACCTTCGGGCTCGGTTTCGGCCGGTGGTACACGTGGATCGTCGCCATTGCCGTGGGAGTCGCGCTCGGAGCGGTGCTCGGTGCAGTTCAAGGATCCGTCATTGCCTACGGGGGCGTGCCCGCATTCATCGTGACCCTTGGCGGCTTCCTCGTCTGGCGTGGACTGATCTTCCGCATGGGAGAACAAGGTCAGACTCTCTCACCGCTCGACGAGACATTCCGCCTTGTCGGAGGTGGGCCGAACGGATCCCTGGGTGAGTGGAAGAGCTGGGTATTCGGAGCTCTCGGGTGCGTGGCGACGTGTTTCACCATCTGGCTTGCGCGTCGACGCCGCAAACTATACGACCTCACTCTCAGACCACTCCCAGTGGACGTGGGCCTTGCCGTCTTCGGGTGCGCTGTGATTCTCCTCGGTGTTGCCTATGTGGCGGTGGGTTACGAATCACCGATCACCATGACGCCAACTGGAGTGGCCTACCCGGTCGTCATCCTCATCGCCGTCACTCTTGCCATGGTGCACCTGGCGCGCCGTCGGCGCTTCGGCCGCTATGTCTATGCCATCGGCGGCAACCCTGAAGCGGCCGAACTGGGTGGCATCGACACCCGACGAACCATCATGAAGACGTTCGTGCTGATGGGAGTGCTGTGTGCGGTGAGTGCCGCCATCCAGACCGCTCGTCTCGATGCCGCAGTCACGAACCTCGGAGTGCAGAACGAACTCGATGTCATTTCAGCGGCCGTGATCGGTGGAACCTCGTTCGCCGGTGGTCTCGGAACCATCACCGGGGCAGTGTTGGGTGCTGTGGTCATGCAGTCGTTGCGCTCCGGCATGGTGCTCCTGCGAATCGATTCACCATCTCAGGACATCGTGGTGGGCATAGTTCTCGTCACCGCAGTCGCCATCGATGCGGCTCTTCGACTGGGCCGCCGGCGCACTGTCGGCATTTCGCTCGTCACCGGCCTCGTTCTGGCAGCACTCATCATTCAAACCGGACGCCAGTGAGAGGAGAACCACAGTGACCGACAACAGCGGAATGCGCACTCCACTCGTCGAACTGCGTGACATCAGCGTGTCCTTCGGCGGTCTGAGCGCCGTCGATGGTGTCAACTTGACGCTGTACCCGGGAGAAGTCGTCGCTCTCGTCGGCGGAAATGGTGCCGGGAAGTCGACATTGATGCACACCCTCGCGGGTGCGCACCCAGCGGACTCCGGTCAGATTTTCGTGAACGGGGAAGCCGTCACGATCCACAATCCGCGCGACGCGCGCACCCATGGCATCGAGGTGATCTACCAGCGACTCGCGCTCGCCGACAACATCGACGCAGCGGGAAACATGTTCCTCGGTCGTGAGCTCCGCACGCGGTGGGGGGCAATCGACGATTCTGCGATGGCATCTGCTACTCGTAACTTGATGAAGCGCTTGAATCCGCGATTCCGCAACCTGAACACTCCCGTGCGATCACTTTCTGGCGGTCAGCGCCAATCGGTGGCCATCGCTCGCGCTATTCATTTCAACGCGCGAATCCTCATCATGGACGAGCCAACTGCAGCTCTCGGCCCGGCCGAGACCGCACAAGTGCGCGAACTGATCGAACAGTTGAAGTCCGAGGGCATCGGGATCTTCCTCATCAGCCACGACATCCATGACGTCTTCGACCTCGCCGATCGCATCAGCGTGATGATGCAGGCCAGGCTTGTGGGCACTGTTGACAAGAGCACGGTCACCAAGGACGATGTCCTGGCCATGATCATCATGGGAGAGAAGCCCGCTCACGTCGGTTGACCGGCAGTCAGTCCTCGGATGACAACCGGCGGGGTGTCGACGTCCCTCGTTGCACGTCGTAGGACGCGTTTGCGTCCACGGTCATCCACGGACCGGATGTCCCGTCCGGGTAGGTGACTCGGATCTCCACTTGCGTGGCGCCACCGAGTCCGAAGTGCACGGACCCAGCCTCGCCGCTTGCGTGACCGCCACCGACGGTGACCTCGCGCGTCTGCGTGCGACCGTTCGCACGCACTTCCACCCACGAGCCGATCGCCATGGTGTTCGGTGCCGGCTGAGACACCGTGACCGCCACCCAGTTCCCGACGGCGTGCGGGGCCTGCGCTGTGCCCGCGCCCACGTTGCGTCGGATCTCGACGGGAACTCGTCGGTTCACCACCACCATGTCGAGCATGCCATCGAGGTTGAGGTCGACGATTGCAGCTCCGCGCGATCGGGAGCTGTTCGCAATGCCAGCTTCGACACCGCGTTCCACGAATGTCCCATCGTTGCGTCCGAGCAGCAAGTTGTTCGGATCCTCGGCAGCGTAGTCGACTTGCGCCTCCACGTTCCCCTTGGTCACGAACAAGTCGATCCAGCCATCGGTGTTGACGGCATCGAACTCGGGATGCCAGGCCGTCGAGGGCAACACGGAGTCGCCGATGTACGGAC
>JBJTGN010000244.1:0-2338 GCA_046093905.1 Actinomycetota bacterium | reverse complement strand
ATCGACTCGCCGGACTGCGTCACCAGAATCCCAGGCCTATTGGCCTCGCGCATACGAGTGTCGACTTCGACCTGTCGCTCGTCAAGTTGATCGTTGGCGATGACGATGGCAATGGTTCGTTCGAACTCGGTGGAGGAGTTGACGTTGAATCCGCAATCGGCGACGACCGATTCGAACGATCTCGTTCCCTGGTCGGTCAAGTCGACGAACTCGATTCTTGTCGACACCACCTTGGCCGCTGCCGCCGAGGGATCGATACCGCGGTGGTCCCACCACGACGTTTCAGGGCCCTCAGTCGATGGTGGGCCGTCGACGAGGTGTCCCCCCGCTACCAATCGGTTGATGGCCGAGATGACTGAAGGAATCGGCAGTTCGAACGCCGTCTGAGCGATGATCTCGTCGAGTTCAGTGGACCCGTCGATGACACGAGCTACTGCGTTGATCGCCGAGCCTTCGATGAGGAAGTGCGAATCCTCACGACCGATGAACAATTTGTCACGATCGACGACAGCAACATCGAGGTGGTTCTTGAATCGAGGTCGACGAAGCATTGAAAAGGCACCTCATGTGCGATCGGGTGCGACCCCCGACAGGAACGGGTCGATGTCACACGACGCGGGAGGAGCGACCCTCCCCGCGTCGGAAAATCGCTGACTCAGATGTCAGGTGCAGGTGCAGCAGGGCGAGCAGCAGCAGCAGTACGTGTCTCCACCCGACACGCTGTCGAGCTGATCGTCGGAGAGTTCCGACGTTTCGACCTGCGGGACCTCAGGGACGTACAACTTGACCGAACCGGAGGCGAGCCCGCTTTCCCAGAGCGAGATCTGATCGTCGAGCGACGCGGCACCAGCGACTGCGGTCACGATCTGCACGCGAGCAGAACCAGCGTCCAACCCGAACTCAGACAAGGTGGATGTCGGGTTACTCGTGAGTCGCTTCAAGAAAGCCTCATCGGACCAGGCATTCGTGAGAACTTTCGTGTATCCGCGAACGAATGCGGCACGCTTAGTGGCTTCCATTTCGATGACCCTCCTTGAGAATGACTTTTGTCATCTCTCGAGTGGAGGGTATACCCAGACCGGATGGCTCCACAAGGGAAAAATCTTGTCTGTCGAATCGTGTTTCGACCTGAGTGAGCAGTGTCTGCGAACGACCCGCCGAGCAGTCAGGCGACGCGGGGCTGAACGATGCGTGCCGGGGCTGTTGCCGCGAGGTAGTTCCTCTTGTCCTTGCCATGACACCAGGCCAGGTGGCCGAGGAAATCGTCGAGCGACTCGACCGGCCGAGTCTTTCGATCGATCGAGTACATGGCCCAGCGCTCCTCGACGTCCCCGCTACCTCCGCCGAGAACTCTCCGGTAGACCTCGTTGATCGGATGCGAGAGGACCAGGAGACGTCGGCCGGCGGGAGCGGGAGCAACGAAACAGGCTTCGTTGTAATCGATCAAGTCACCAAGCAGGAGGGGAGATTCCGTGACCTGAATGGCCGTCAGATGATCGACAAGAATCTGTTCGGCTTCCCGATAGAAGCTCGGCAGTAAGCCATCGGCGACGAGGGCTGCCAGGGCGTATTGATCCGCGGGCATGTGGATCGAGCCGAAGCGGTCCGAGCTCTGGTACTCGATTCCGCCGAGCCTGATCGACCGTGCGTGCGCCCACAGTCTTTCGACGACTCCTGCCACGGTAGGACAGCCTTCGGGTACTGCACGCATGAAGGCTTCGACGAACCCTTTCAATGGCAACTTGTGACGTGCCATCAACACGCTCAGAGGTACTTGAAGCAGACGATCGAAGTAGAGAAGATCGACCATCCAGGCGAACACCTTTGCCTTTTCCCAGTCCGTGTCGTCCATCGTCGCCGTCGACACAACAGTGTCGAGGTATTCGGGTACCTCGTCGGGCCGATCGACGTTGTCCCAGGCGTTGACGATTCGTTGGGGGACCGATGAAATTCCGAACTTGTCGCGATATTCAGGATTGGCCATTTCGGCGTTCGGAAGGATCGAACAGTTGTGGAACTGAACGTGGTTGTGCTGTCCATTCGCGACCACGTGAGAGACACTCGCGGTAAATGTGTCGTACGAATCACCCGGCAAGCCGAGAATCAGGTCGGTGTAGGTGTACACGCCGTCTCTGGCGAATCGTTGCTGAAGATCCTCGAACACCTCCGAGGAGATGTTGCGGCGCTTGATGTTGACGAGCGTTTCGCGATTGGCCGACTGAAGTGAAATCGTGACGCCGAGAGTATTGAGTTCGCCGGCCAGCAAGGTCTGCACCTTGTAGGCGCGCTCCCTCGCATTCTTCGTATTCTGAACCGACAGCGACCATGGGAACCCGGT
>JBJTGN010000243.1:0-1096 GCA_046093905.1 Actinomycetota bacterium | reverse complement strand
ATGGCGGTCGTCGCCTGGAACGCCATGCTACCCCGATTCCTGAAAGCGGTTCATTTGCCGGCCGCCGTGGTCTTCATTCGCCTTGATAGCCTAGACCACGAGCTTATCGGACTTGAGTCAAGCTCGGTCACGCCGGTTTCGGAAGGGACAACTGTGGTTCTGCGGAAGTTCGCTAGTCGCGCACTCGGGCCGTCGCAGATGGATGAGGTCCGTATGCTTCGCACCTTAATAGGACGACCTGCTGGCACGATGCTCGACGTCGGAGCCCATCAGGGTGACTCGCTCGACCCGTTTATCGAGTGCGGTTGGAGGGCCTACGCCTTTGAGCCCGATCCGTCTAATCGGTCTGTACTGATTAATAGATGCCCAACGGTGACCGTAGACCCACGTGCGGTAGCTGAAGTAGATGGCCTGGAGTTGCCCCTATACACAAGCGAAGTATCGACGGGTATCAGTACTCTCTCGCCATTCCATCCAAGTCATACGCAGACGGCAACAGCGAAAACCGTCCGGCTCGATTCCTATATCCGGGAGAACCGCATCGAGCGTGTCGACTTTCTCAAGACCGATATCGAGGGCTGGGATCTGACGGCTCTGCGGACATTCCCGTGGAACACTCATAATCCGAGAGCGGTAATCTGCGAGTTCGAGGACAACAAGACATCGCTCATAGGATATGACTATCACGATATTGCCCGATACCTCCAAGAGCGGGGCTATTTCGTTTTCGTCTCCGAGTGGTGGCCTGTCGTGCAGTACGGGGCGCAACACCGGTGGCGGCGGTTCGTGCCGTATCCCGTTGAGCTCGCGACGAACAGTTGGGGCAATCTCATTGCTGTCAATCCTGCACTACAGCGTGGGCTGGAACGCCAAGCAGCCGCGGTGGCGCGACGACTGCGATTGCGCCAGGCTGTCGACAGGCTGCGTGGGTTCGAGCCCTGACCGGATGCGTATCTCGGGGGCCGGCTTGCTATGCGGATTGGGCGTCCAAAGATGGTCTGTCTCTGGATCGGTGGTATCTAATTCCTATGGATACAAGGGCAAGAAGTATGCTAAGCGCAGCAGCGGCAGATGAGACTCTGGATCCGGTCTGTAG
>JBJTGN010000242.1:0-8985 GCA_046093905.1 Actinomycetota bacterium | reverse complement strand
GGGGCGACCTCGCGTGCAAGGGTCTTGAGGAATCCGGTGACTCCTGCGCGTGCAGTGTTGGACAGGATCAGGCGATCGATCGGCTCTCGAACGGATGCCGACGTGATTGCAACGACGCGTCCCCATTTTCGATCCCGCATTGCGGGAACAACGAGTTGGCAGAGAGCAACAGTCGAAAGGAGGTTCAGGCGAAGAGCTTCCGAGTAGGCGTCCAGGGGAGTCGTCATGAAGTTGCCTGGCGGGGGACCGCCCGCGTTCGCAATCAGAATGTCGACCCCGCCCATGAGTTCGCGTGACCTCTCGACGAGCGCTCGAACAGCATCTGGCTCACTCACGTCGCAGACAATCGTATGAACTCCCGAGTGGGCACCGTCTTCGATCGATTGAACGGCACTGCTGAGTTTGTTCTGATTGCGCGCTGCGATCGAGACGATCGCACCTTCGCGAGCAAGCGCTCGCGCTGTTGCGAGTCCGAGACCGCTCGAGCCACCTGTGATGAGAGCGCGTTTGCCGGTCAGTCCGAGGTCCATTGGGTCTCCTTTGCCAGAAATTGTCGAAGACGCTGATCCGGTGCGGGTCGGGCGCCAACATGCTCGATGACCCACGCCGATACGCGCGTCGCAAACCGTGCTGCCTCCACATGTGACGACGAACCGAGAAAGTGCGACAGAAATGCTCCTGCGAAGGAGTCGCCGGCACCCGTTGCGTCGACGAGATTGTTCGTCGCTGGCGGAATGTGGTGGGCCTCTGCGCCATCGAAGACGAGTGCACCCTCCGCATCGAGTTTCAACACGATCAGTGCCGACCGAAAGATCTCCCGAAGTGCTCGAGCCATGTCGAGAGGGTCGTGGCAGCCGGTGAGAACCGTTCCTTCTTCCTTGTTGGGAAGAACGATGTCGAAATCGAGATCTGCGCACGCCCCGAGAAACGAGTCGACGCCCATCTCCTGAATCATCTGAAACGATCCCGGATCGAAGGACACGCTGGCGCCGTGTTCATGCGCGAGGCGCGCAGCGCGTCGTGCTGCCGAGCGAGGAGGATCGGTGAAGAACGACCAGGCCGTCAGATGAAGATGCTTGGCAAGTGCGATCTCATCGGTCGGCAACTCCGACGGCATCAAATAGAAGTCAGCGCCAGGTCCGGACACCAGCGATCGTTGTCCGGTATGGTCGACGAACACGGCAACGGATCCGGTGGAGTGTGCCTCCGTCTCGACCAGATGCGAGACGACGTGCTCCTTGTCGAGGTCCTCCTGAGCGAGCTGCCCGAAACGATCCCGCCCCACTTTGCCGATGAATCGCGTCGAAACACCGCATCGACTCGCCCAGACAGCGACATTTGCTGCGCTTCCCCCCGGGGTCAGGAGCACTTCGCCGAACGTGTCACCGCCCTTCAGGAGCTCGGTGTTCGTGCGAATCAGAACATCCCAAGCAAAGTCGCCGAGAACGCACAAGTGCGTCGACGATGTTCCGCTCTGTGCAATCTGGGCGATGGCCACCGAGTTGAGGGTATCTGCGAGACTGGAGGCGATGTCGACCGAAGTGCCCGCAACGTCGTCGATCACCGGGGTCGGTGGAGATGCAAAGTTGTCGGCCTCCGTCATCGGGGCTCTGGCAGCGGTCTGGATCGTGTGGGGTTCGACATACTTGGCGATCAAGATCGGCCTCGAGACGATGCCGCCCTTCTTCATGCAGGGAACTCGATTCGTTTTCGCCTCGCTGATCATGTTGGCGGTACTGCGTCGCAGGGGTGTCCCGTGGCCGTCGAAAGTCCAGATTCGCCATGCGGCGATGATCGGCGTTCTGTTGTTGATCGGCGGTCTCGGGCTCGTGACTCTTGCTGAGGATCGCGGTGTCGATTCCGGGCTCGTCGCCACCATCA
The DNA here is from genome assembly GCA_046093905.1 of Actinomycetota bacterium. Lineage (GTDB taxonomy): Bacteria > Actinomycetota > Acidimicrobiia > Acidimicrobiales > Ilumatobacteraceae > Casp-actino8. Next base: position 7,104 of record JBJTGN010000242.1, on the reverse strand, counting down.
TTGCCATTCAGCCGATGATGATGTCGATGTGGGGCGGTCTGTGGAAGCAGTGGCCTGTACGCCTCGAGTGGATCGGCATGGTCGTCGGCCTCGGGGGAGTGGCGATTCTCGTGTCGGACGATGGGTTGTCGGGATCGTGGAACGGAGTTTCCCTTGTCTTCATCGCCTGTGTGTGTTGGAGTTTCGGCTCAGCACTCAGTCGACGAATCGAAATGCCCGACGGATTCATGACAACGGCGATCGAGATGGCTGCCGCAGCAGTGGCGTACATGTTGTTGTCGTTCGTCACTGGCGAGGACGTCACTGCACCCAGTCTGCGAAGTTCGCTCGCATTGGCGTATCTCGTTGTCTTCGGCTCGATCGTTGCGTTCACCGCGTTCACATATCTCATCGGACACGTGAGTGGACCGTTGGCCATGAGCTACGCCTATGTGAATCCGGCAATCGCAGTTCTTCTCGGTGTGACATTGAGCAATGAGGACCTTTCGGTCAACATGGCAATTGCCTTGCCCATTATTCTCATCGGTGTGGCTCTGGTGACGAATGCGTCGAGACGAAAGGTCGAAGCATGAAGATCGCGGGCGTGCTGGTTGCTCTAGGTGCATTCGCTCTCACGTCATGCGGAGGAGCGTCGACGACAGCTTCGACAGAGGCTGCTCAGGCGGTGCCTGCGGGTGATGCGGTCGTGGATCTTTCCAGTGCTCCCAACGACACGATGCCGGCACTTCTGGACCCGTCGACGGACATCGATGCGATCGAAAGTCCTGTCGTTCTGTGGTTCTGGTCGCCTGGTTGAAGCCAGTGCAATGACGAAGCCCCCTCGGTCGAGGAGGCCTACCAGAAATACGGCACTTCCGTGGTGTTCCTCGGCGTTGCCTGGAGCGGAACGAGTGATGCAATGCTCGACTTCATCGAACGACACGGTTTGTCGTTTCCGACGATCGTCGATCAGGACGGCGATCTGTATCTGAAGTATCAGGTTCCATACCAGCCAGCCTGGGTGTTCATCGACGGCGACGGTGACAGTCGCCGTGTCATGGGAAGTCTCGACGATCAGGGTCTCTTGGAGAACATTCAGTCGATTACGTGAATTATTGCTGTGGCGGACGTCATGACGGCGGCTGTTCAAGAAATTCTCAAGGTTTCGAGAGGGGTGGCCGATACCTCTCAACGTGAAACGAACACTGAAGAATCTGAGTAAGGCCGTGCTGTTCTCCTTGTGCTCGGCAACCGCTCTCGGCTTTGTCGGGGCTCCCGGAGCAATGGCTGCTCCTGCCGTCTCGGCATCGAAGGGCTTCACCTACGCAGTCAAGCCAGGAGATTCGCTCATTGCGATCGCTCGCCGGGTGAATGTCTCCCTCGACGAACTGCTCCAGGTGAACGGTTTCGTGAAGTCGAGCGTGATCCATCCTGGACGCACCATCAAGCTGCCTGCTGGAGCAACAATGCCTCAGGCCACGGGCGTGCTCGCAACCTCGATTTCCGCAACGAGCTCGACGTCGCAAGAGGCTCCGGCTCCCGCTCCGACCGATGAGTTGCCGACGTACACGATTCAGGCCGGAGATTCGCTGACCCGCATCGCCAGCAAGGCCAAGGTTTCGCTCGAGGATCTTCTCAAGGTCAACGGGTTCGCAAAGTCGACCGTGATCCATCCCAAGCAGGTCATCAAACTCCCGGTGCATGCGGCGGTCCCGTCGACGCGAGTGCAGTCGATGATCGCGTTCGCTGTGTCGCAGGCCGGGAAGCCCTATCTGTTCGGGTCAGCAGGTCCGAACAGTTACGACTGCTCAGGTCTCGTGCGAGCGAGTTTCTCCAATGTTGGAGTGAAGGTTCCGCATCAGAGCCAGGCTCTGGCGGCTCTCGGAACTCCAGTCGATTGGCGGAACACGTCGATCCAGCCGGGAGATCTCGTGTTCACTGCGAATAGTTCGTCGGGTGGTCGGATCGGCCACGTGGCCATTGCGATCAGCGCAACCGAAGTCGTCGAGGCTCTCAGTGCCGGCAAGCCGGTGGGGATTTCGAGGATGCCGTCCAAGGACCGCATCCTCGAGGTTCGCCGGATTCTCTGAGACAACCGAACGACTGGTCATGAGTGAGCCGTCCCATACGGGACGGCTCACTCGCGTGAGCGGGTGACGGGAATCGAACCCGCATAGCCAGCTTGGAAGGCTGGGACTCTAGCCATTGAGCTACACCCGCGATGTTGTCGCCCACCGAGGTTAGCGGGCGAGACAGACACATCGACCCATCAGGTTCAGGCCCTGTTCGATCGATGGCCACACGAGTATGTTGTCGACACGGTGAAGTTCCCATTGCACACTCGGGTTCGACGGACTGCAAACCGACGGTTGTGGCGCAGATCGATTGCGGCTGGATGCTTCGTCACCGCAGTCGCTGGCGCCTGCACCTTCGGGGACTCGGCTCCGAGTCGTAACTCGGGCTTCGGATCGCCTGCTGGTGCAGCCGAAGCGTTCGCGAGCGACGAACTTCCTGACGTCGCACCGTGGGATCCAGACGACGGGTTGTGTCGGGTTCTGATGGTCGGCGATTCCCTCGTCGAGGCAACCCTAGGCGCCCAAGAGGATGCTTTCGATTTCCTCGGTTGCGAATCGATTGTCGACGGACTTGCCGCACGCACTCTGTCAGAAGGCTGGCAATGCTTGGCCAATGGGGGTGAGTCGATGTCGATCATCGTCCGGCGTGAGGCAGAGCCGGGGAATCCGACGTGCCGTCCAGCGGGTCTCGAACTTCTCCAAGCGTGGTCCGACTTCACGCCCGCTGCGAGCGTGACGGTGATCGCGCTCGGAACGAATGACGCAGCGAGCTTCGATGACAAAGGTTGGACTCGCCACTGGAAGAGAGCGGTCGATCTCACGACGGGTCCGATTGTGTTCGTGACGGCGGCGGCGCGTCCTGGGGATCGCTGGGTCGATACAGTCGCCGCGTACAACTCGGCGCTGCGGACCTGGTGTCCGAGTGAGCCTCGTTGCACGCTTGCATCATGGGATGGAACCGAAGTGGCCAACAACCGTGAGTCGTACGTCGATCACGTACACCTCACGCGGTCCGCCGGCGAAATGCGAGCGATGTTCATTGCCGTCATCGCGCGTCAGGTAGCCGTACCGGCTCCATCCGGTCCGACCAGGTGGAGACCGCCCACGATCTCGCTCCCGCCCGCGACGACATCGACAGTTCCGTCGGCGACGGGACCCGTGCATGTGTTTCCGCCGAGTGATGAGGAACCGGTGGAGTCTGTGAGTCCGACGACGACCATTTCGCCGACTACGACAGTGCCTGGAGAAAGTTCACTGCAGTCGACGACCACAGTTCCAGCAGATTCGACAGGAACGCTGTAACCGCCCGAGAAGAACCCTCGAGGTGGACACACATGCCTCGCCGGTTGCGATAGCGATTGGGAGTCAGTGGTAGTTTTTCACGACGCGTGATGTCGATCGGGCTCACGTGAAGATTTCGGGGGTGGAGTCGCGGTGGCATCAAGTGGCAACGGGCAAGCTGCGGAGATTCACCCCGGACATTTGCTCGAAGTATCGGACATCACGGTCAACTTCGGTGGAATCGTCGCTCTCGATGGGCTTTCGTTCTCGATCCAGCGCGGTCACATCTGTGGTCTGATCGGACCGAACGGAGCGGGTAAAACGACGATGTTCAACGTCGTCAGCCGCATCTACGAACCCTCGATCGGATCGATCCGCTACGAGGGGCAGGATCTTCTTGCTGTTCCCGCGCACCGCATCGCCCACCTCGGAATCGCCCGTACTTTCCAGAACCTCGCCTTGTTCCCGACGATGACTCTCCTCGAGAACGTCATGGTTGGCGCGCACAGCACCGGTCGCATCGGTTTCGGACGGGCCATCCTTCGACTGGGAGCAGCCAAAGAGAACCGTCAGATGCGTGATTGGGCGGGATACCTGTTGGGCGAACTCGGATTGGGCGCTCTGGCGTTTCGTCCAGCAATGGGCCTTCCATTCGGAACCTTGAAACGTCTTGAAATCGCCCGAGCGCTCGCTGCCCGTCCTCAGTTCTTGTTGATGGACGAACCAGCTGCAGGACTGACCCACGGCGAGGTCGATGAACTCGCCGACACCGTGTCGAGCATTCGGGATCAATTCGGTCTCACGATTCTGCTCGTCGAACACCACATGTCGATGGTGATGAAGATTTCCGATCACGTCGTAGCGATGGAGTTCGGTAGAAAGATTTCGGAAGGAAGTCCTCAGGTGGTTCAGAACGATCCCAAGGTGATTCAGGCGTACCTCGGGGTGGACGCATGAGATTGTTGACCGTCGAAAACTTGAGAGCCGGTTACGGTCCCCTCGAGATCCTGCAAGGGATCGACCTCGTCGTCGACAAGGGCGAGGTCGTGGTCATTCTCGGTGCCAACGGAGCGGGTAAGACCACCACGATGCGAGCGCTATCAGGCATGATTTCCCGCCGCGGCACGGTGAGCTTCATCGATCACGACATTGTTGGCACGAGTGCCGAAGCAATCGTCAAATTGGGAATGGCTCACGTGCCTCAAGGGCGCGGGACATTTTCCGATCTCAGTGTCGAGGACAATCTGCGTGTGGGTGCCTACATCCGCCACGACGAGATCGAATCGGACATGGACAGGTGGTTCGGAGTCTTCCCGCGACTGAAAGAGCGTCGCTCGCAGAAGGCGGGAAGTTTGTCCGGTGGAGAACAGCAGATGTTGGCCATTGCCCGTGCGCTCATGAGCCGACCCCAACTTCTGCTCTGCGACGAACCAAGCCTTGGCCTCGCACCTCTCGTGACTCAGGAGTTGTTCGGCATCATCAAACGACTCAACAAGGAAGAGGGTCTGTCGGTTCTTCTCGTCGAGCAGAACGCGAATCTCGCTCTCAAGGTTGCGTCACGGGTGTACCTGCTCGAAACAGGTCGAGTCGTCGCTTCGGGATCCGCAGCTGATTTGTCAGCCGATGACAGCATTCGCAAGGCCTACCTGGGGACCTGATATGGAACGACTCTTCCAATACATCTTCGACGGGTTGTCGTTCGGCGCGATCTATGCGCTGCTCGCTCTCGGTCTTGTTGTCGTGTTCCGCGGAACGGGGCATCTGAATTTCGCCCAAGGGGAAATGGCGATGTTCTGCACATTTCTTGTCTGGCAGTACGACGCGTGGGGAGTGCCCTTCATCCTTGCGGTCGTTCTCGGGACGGCGACTGGCTTTGTCTTCGGAGCTGGAGTCGAAGTGACTCTGATTCGAGGAGTTGCAAAGAAATCCGAAGCCGGGGTTTTCGTCGTATCCATCGCTCTGTTCCTCGGGCTCAACTCTCTGGCGTCCATGATCTGGGGAAATCTGCCCCCCGAGCAGATGCCGAGCCTGTTCCCCGACGAGCCGAACGATTTCCTGCGCATCTTCGGAGCGGTGTGGCGATACGAGTACATCGGAGTTCTCGTGGTTGCGCTGATTCTGATGGGCCTCCTGTTCTTGCTGTTCGCGAAGACCAAGTTCGGACTCGCGATGAGATCGGTGGCAAGCAATCCTGAGTCCGCGAGGCTGGTCGGAATTCCGACCGGCGTCGTTCTGGCGAGTTCGTGGGGAATCGCCGCTGCGATGGGAGCCCTGTCGGGAACACTCTGGGGCGGCATCGTCGGAGAGCTCAATGCCGGTCTGATGTTCACCGTGTTCATCTATGCCGCGGCATCAGCGACTCTTGGAGGTTTCGACTCTCCCGGAGGAGCGGTGATCGCGGGGCTGAGCATCGGAGTCGGTGAACAGCTTGCAGCTGGGTATTTCCCCGGATGGATCGGCCAGGAATTGAAGTTGGCCGTGGCTTTGTTGACGATCTTCGTCGTGTTGTTGTTCAAGCCTTCGGGGTTGTTCGGCTCGAGCAAAGTGGAGAGGGTGTAGACCGACATGCTGCGCATCAACGAAGCATCTCTGCAGCATTGGATCCTTCGACTTCTGGGAGTCGGAGCGATTGCATCCATCGTGCTGTGGATCCCCACAAACATGGCAACGGCTCGCATCGGGCAGGTGTCCGATGCCTTCATCCTGATCATCGCTGCGATGTCGCTCAATCTCGTCCTCGGCTTCACGGGACAGATCTCGATTGGTCACTCCGCGTTCTTCGGCATCGGAGGTTACGCAACGGCGATTCTCGTCAAGGACTATGGGTGGAGCCCGGGCTACACGTTCTACGTCGCTCCGCTCGTCGCTTTCGTGATTGGCTGTCTGATCGCTCTGCCGGCCTTGCGGATCAAGGGCGTGTACCTCGCCCTCGTGACGCTTGCAGTCGCGGTTCTCTTCCCAACTCTCGTCAAGTGGAAGAAGCTTGCATGGTTGACCGGCGGAGCGAAGGGAATCGATAGTGCACGCTACGACGAATTGCCGGTGTGGCCGATTCTGGGTGAACTCAAGGGTCGCGACGGTCGGGCTGTGTTTGCGTACTGGCTCGCATTCATCGTTCTTCTCGTGACGTATCTCGTCTGCCGTGGCATCGTGAAGAGCAGGTTCGGGCGGTCGTTGATCGCGATTCGTGACAACGAAACAGCTGCAGCGGTGATGGGTGTGAACCTCACGACAACGAAGGTTCTCGTCTTTGGCATTTCGGCCGCCCTGTGTTCGCTCGCCGGGGTTCTGTCGACATTGCGAACCGGTGTCGTGACACCTGATGGTCAGTACGTGACCTTGCTCGGCTCGATTGTGTTCCTTTTGATCATGATCGTGGGCGGTGCAGGAACCCTCTGGGGTCCGATCGTTGGAGGTCTCGTCTACGTCTGGCTCGACTCTGCGACCCGCGGATTCGGTTCCAATAGCGACGGCATCATCGGCTTCCTCTTCGGATGGGCCGATCAGTCCCCGGCCACGCTGATTCTTGGTGTCGGTCTCGTGATCATCATGTTCTCTGCTCCCTATGGACTCGTGGGCTTGATCAAGCGCCTCGTGGCCAAAGTTCTGGTGATCGTGCCAAAACCATTAGGGAACTCCCATTTGGCCATCACCAAGGCTGACCCCGCTTCGGACAGTAGAGTTTGACGAGCGGGTGGGGCCTCGAGGGGTTCGCACCGCAGCAAACATCCACTGCACCAGACAGGTGCGTGAAAGGGGAGGTATATGA
>JBJTGN010000241.1:0-3762 GCA_046093905.1 Actinomycetota bacterium | reverse complement strand
CTTGGGAACTCGGAGTCGGAGCACTCGTGGCGTTGGCATGGCCGTACATCCAGACCCTCGAGTCGAATGTGCGCGTGGCGCTCGGATGGTCCGGGCTCGCGGGAATCGTCGTGAGCTTTGCAATCTTCGATGAAACGATGGCGTTCCCGGGACGAGTCGCGCTTCTCCCCGTGGTGTCGACGGCTCTCGTTCTCATGGCGGGCGACACCACTCGCGGCGGGCCTCGTGAAGTCCTGCGTTTCGCGCCGTTGCAATGGATCGGCGGCCGCTCGTATTCGATCTACCTGTGGCACTGGCCGGCATTGATCATTGCCGAGGGGTACGCAGGTCGAGCACTGACAGCTCAAGAACGCCTTGCCGCCGTGGCGCTGGCTGTCGGCGCAGCGACTCTGTCGCACCAGCTGCTGGAGAATCCGATCCGTCATTCGGTCAAGCTCAATCACCGACCGCGTCTTGCGCTGATCCTCGGAGCAACGCTGATCGTCGTCAGCGTCGGATTCGGCGCTGTGCTGCGAACGTCATCGGTTGCGCTGAGCACCGACGAAGTGGCGGAACTCCCGCCGGTGATCGTGCCGACTCTTCCCGAAACCTCGAGCACCACGACAGTGGCAACGACAGACTCCGTCCCGAGCGAATCAGAAGACTCCGGACCTCCACCCGAGGGACCACCGCCCGACATTGCGAATCCGACGGCAGCCCTCGATGTCCTGACTGCTGCACTGCAGACCAAGGTGGTTCCAGCGAATCTCACGCCGTCACTGCGCGCAGCGTCGGGAGACAAGCCGCTCATCTACTCGACCGACTGCCACGTGGACATCGGTTCGGCGGTTCCTGCTGTGTGCGAATACGGAGACATCGACTCCGACTTCACCGTTGCTCTCTACGGCGACTCGCACGCTGCCCAATGGTTCCCCGCTCTCAATCAAATCGCCATCGACAATTCCTGGCGGCTCGTTCCCCTCACGAAAACCGGCTGCACCCCGATCGAATTGATCACGTACAACTCTCTCGTCGGTCCGACATATCCCGAATGCAAACCCTGGCGCGAGCGAGTGATGGAACGTCTCGTGGAAGAAAAGGTATCGGTGATCTTCATCGGCTATTCGAACAGGCTCCAGGATCCGAACACTCGTGAGCCGTTCTCCGACGCAAAGATCAAGGCGGGTTTCGCTGAACTCCTTCCGCGCCTTCAGTCGATGGGGATCAGCCCGATCGTCATCACCGACACGCCCTATCCGGGACAAGATGTTCCGACGTGTCTGTCAAAGTCTCTTTCGAACGTCGAGGCATGCACATTCACTCGTGACAAGGGCATCCGGGCTTCACGGCACCAGACGAACATCGATGTCGCAGTCGAGAACGGCGCGCAATATCTCGATACGAGTCACTGGGTCTGCACCGACACGATGTGTCCTGTCATCTCGGGGAATCTGCTGATGTACCGAGACTCGAACCACATCACGACCACCTACGCAGAGTGGCTGACACCCTTCTTCGCTGCAGCGGTCACGCCGTATATAACCGGCATTCGCCTCCGGCGCTGAATTTCACACCTGACGGTCGCGGATCAGCACCTCTTGGGCAACGGTCGCAACCAGGATCCCGTCCTGACTGAACACGTGCCCGATCGACAACCCGCGACTGTTCCCAACCGAATGACATGTGAAGTCCTGAAGATGCCATTGGTCGGCGCGAATCGGACGGTGGAACCAAATCGTGTGGTCGAGACTGGCACCCTGGAAATTCCATTCACCCTCAGGACGCTGGGATATCACCGGATGAGACCGCACGACTGCATCGGTCGGCAGATCATCACTGAGATAGGTGAACGCACAACGGTGGAGAAGTCGCGACCTCACGTCGTCGGATGATCCGAGTTCCTCGGTGATCCGGAACCACGACATCGACCGGCCAGAGCCCTCGCGCACTCCTCCGGGCATGTCCTCGGTGGCTATCCAGCGTCGGTCGAACACGTCCGACCACGCCGAGTTCTCCATCGATTCCGGATCGGGAACTCCTACCGGAAATGGAATCGGCTGCATATCGGCAGCGTCCTCGTGGACTTGAAAGCTGGCTTCGAGGTTGAGTATCGCCCCAACCGTCTGGCGAGCAACGACACGGCGCGTACAGAAGCTTTTGCCATTGCGAATGCGATCGACTTCGTACCGCACCGGCTCGGACGTATCGCCGCGGCGGATGAAATAGGCGCGCAGAGAATGCGGCTCCATCAACGGGTCCACGGTCTCAGCAGCAGCCCACAACGCCTGCGCCACGATGTGCCCGCCGTAGAGACCTCCCCACGGGTACTGGCGACCAGCTCCCACGAACGTGTCGGGGCCATGGCTTTCGAGCGCGAAGAGCTGTTGGATCGTCATACGGTCAGTTTCAGAATCGAATCGGATTCAGTGAACGATCGCAACTGGACACTTGCTGCGATGAGCAAGAGCCAGAGTGGTGCCGCCGAGAAGCGCTGCCGCCAGCACACTGCGGCTGCGCGAACCGACGACCAGGACATCGTTCGTCCTCGAATGATCGATGAGAGCCTCCGTCGCCGAACCCTCGACGACATCGGTGGTGATCGAAACGTGGGAATGCTCGTCGACCGACAGATGCATCCGCACTTGGTCCACCAGTTTGCGCGCATCACGCTGCATTGCATGTCGCAGTTCTTCGATGTCGGGACCCATGACCATTCCGATCTCCGGCGACATCGCCGCGTACGGGTACTGCCATGCGGACACGAGCTCGACTGGACGCTTGACGGACTCAGCGAAATGCAGTCCCCATGCTGCTGCCTGGTTCGAGCTCTTCGAGCCGTCGATACCGATGACGACACGACCGCCGGCAGTGCGCTCTGCGGTCTCGGGCACCAGAACCACCGGGCACTTGGCTCGATGGGCAACGGCGTAACTGACCGAGCCGAGAACGAGCGCGTGAGCCGAACCAACTCCGCGAGTTCCCATCACGATCATCGCCACATCCTCGGAAGCTTTGAGGATGGCCGTAGCCGGTGAACCCTGGTCGATGAACAATTCGATCTTCAGATCCGAGTGAGCAGCTGCAACCTTTGCCTTCAGATCTTCGAGCATCTTGCGGTTGGCTGCATCGATTTCTCGGATCTCCTCGGAGGTGAGCATCGGGCCCATGTATCCCGCGGCCGCTCCGAGACCCACCATGACCGGCAACGAATAACACGTCAACAGTCGCAACGGCCTGTTCGACGCGAGGGCGATATCGACGGCCCACCACATCGCGGTTTCCGCATTCGCAGATCCGTCGATACCGACGAGAACCGGGTAGTCAGCGGGGACAGAGGACTGTGTAGCCATGCCCACATCCTGTCACTCCGATCCCCAAATGTCACAGGACTTGCGACACTGACTCGGAGCCGTCTGGGGACTGGGAAATCTGCTCGATCGGAGGCAGGAAGCCGACGTCGGTCCGGATCCGCCGTCAGAGGTCAACCTCAGGACCCGAATGGATATCCGAGATCCGGTGCGGTGAGCATTGGTCGGAACGGGATTCCCCGAGCCTCGGCAAGAGCTCCACAGGTTCCACCCCGATCGACGATGACGGTGATCAAAGCAACGGAGGCACCAAAAGCCTCGACGGCATCGACCGCTTCCATGATCGAGGTTCCCCGAGTCACGGTGTCTTCGGTGATGACGACCGAATCACCCGGTTGCAGCGCTCCTGCGATCCGGCCCGTCACCCCGTGGTCCTTGGCTTCCTTACGGACGCTGAAACTCCGCAGTGCAATAC
>JBJTGN010000240.1:0-1593 GCA_046093905.1 Actinomycetota bacterium | reverse complement strand
GTTTTCGAACCGAGGAACGCCGCCGGAATGCACCTTGCCCAGTTGCGAGGACTTGGTGCTGTACCTCGAACCCGGACGCTGGTCAGCGCGTTGCTATGCCCACTCGTCTGCCCCCTATCGAGTTAGACATGAACGGGTCCAGGACTGGTTCTGCGAGGCCACCGAGCGCGCCTTCACATTGCGGATGATGGCGCGCCGGAATGTTGCAACAGCGTTGGTCACGTGGTGGGAGGACGTCGGGAGCCCACGACACGTGGTCGCAGACGCGATACGTCCTGAGAAGCTCGCCCTTCCCCCGGACGTAATGCCTTAAAGGCTCAGGCCTTCGTCACGCTGAAGGCCGTCCGCAGACCGCTTCGCGAACCGAAGGGGTGTCAACAACTCGCGATAGGAAGCGATGCGCTTCTCGCGGTGCGCCCGGGACCCTGCAGCGCTGCGCTCGGCTTCGGTGCGGCTCTGTTCGCCTGTGCCGAGGTGTGCGGTGACGCGCACGATGGCTGTCGATTCTCTCTCTGCGATGGGGACATGGGGTGCCGCCCACGGCAGATGGGTCAGGAGCGCATCGACGAGGTGGCGACTTTGCCCGGGCGTTGTTTCGTGAGACACGCTCAGGACCAGCTTTGTGTTGGTCTTGCCGGCGTTGGTCGTCAGCCAGTTGAGTTGCTCGACGCTGAGGTGGTCCGCGTCATCGACAATGATCAGAGAACCTGGTTGGGGCCGCCACTCTCTAGACTGAAGTCTTGGCAGACCCTCAAGAACCGTCGCACTGCTATGGCTGTAGGGATGCGCCGCGGCGAAGTCCATGGCTTCCGGTGTTGCCGCTAGCGCAAGGACTTTATGGCCGCCGCGATGTGCGGCCAGTGCAACACCTGTGAGAAGCGCGTACTTGCTATGCGTGTCATGGATGCTCACGGGTTGCACGGCCATGTCACTCTCGGCGATGGACGCCACCACGGCGCTGACCGATCCTGCGACTGCTTCGGTGCTCTTGGAGTCGTAACACGTTGCGGGGCTGAGCCTTCCCGCGGTGTCAACGATTCGTACCTCTTCTCGGAGAGCTTCAAGATCATCGTCGATCCTGTAGCTCTTGACTCGCTGTGGGTCCAGACACGTGTCGCTGTCATCGCGGTCCGCAATGACGCTTCGCTCGATCGAGTCTGCAGCAGAGGCACTTCCGCTCAGCCGCCACCACAGGGCGGCGGCGGGCAGTTCGTCGGGCAGTGGTCCGCCGGCTTTCATGGCATGAAGCAGCATGCTGTTGATGTCGGCTCCCGATCGGGCCATCTCGTCGATGCGGGTGGCCAGCTGTGCCCAGTAGGGGTCCCTGGTGACCCGAGGATCGAAGGTCGCCGCGATCCGTTGCCATCGCAGAATGTCGGATTTCTCAACCGAGACAGCATGCACCGAGCGCTCTTGGATGGCGCGCTGCACTTCTGCTGAGCGGCGGCGGTGTTGCTGGGGTCCGGTGATGCGGGTATCGGCAGGATCGACTCCGTGGGCGGCCCGGAATACCGCAACCTCGGCAAGCACTCTCGGGTGTCCGACGAGGGGCTCTCCCCAAACCGGAATGTCTTCTGCGGTCCACTTGCCGAC
>JBJTGN010000239.1:0-6187 GCA_046093905.1 Actinomycetota bacterium | reverse complement strand
ATGTCGGTGCCCGCAGAGTCTGCCGTGCATGTGCGGAGCGCAGCCCTTGGTCCGGAACGTCCGCGTCCCGGCCAAGCCGACAGAAGAAGAACAGATGCGCAATCGCCGCAGCACATCGGCCCGACTTCGAGTCGTGGAGGTGCTCTGATGGCGAGAGCACTGAGAGCGCCGGAAACTCGTTCAACTGCGGAGGCCCGGATTCGTTCGGAGTCACGTCAGCGATCCACCTCTGGCGGACGAGCAATTCCGCGTCAGCAGTCTGGAGCCGCTAAGCCAGCGCGCACATCTGCTCGCACGATCACGACTCGTACCGCCAAGGACCGCGCCCATCAATCACCGATCGCTCGTGTGGTCAACAGACGCGATGCGCCAGCTCGACTCCGTCGCTTCGTCTTCATCGCAGTAGGAGTTGCGGTTGTGGCAATCACATTGATGATGTTGGTCGTGGTCTTCCAGACCCGTCTCGCCGCGACCCAGCTCGGAATCGACGACATCGAAACGCAGATCACGGCGGAGCGTAATCGTTACGACCAGTTGCGGCTCGAACGATCGATTCTTCGTGAACCGGCTCGGCTGGTCGAAGAAGCAAAGGCCTTGGGGATGGTTCCCGGAAGCAAGACGGACTTTCGCACTGTCGACCCATTGGCGGTAGCCGAGGTTCTCGTTTCGGTCGGAGGATCGGATCCGAACTCGATCCTCGGCATCAAGGACTCCCTCGAGCGGTACGGATCCGTGAAGGCCATCATTGGAGATCGGCGATGAGTCGTCGGAGCGTTGCGAGGGGGACTCCGACCTCGAGTCGGAGTCGAGCAGCGTCACGATCTTCGGCTTCTCGGAGTCGTTCACAAACGAACTCTCGTTCCGCAGCTCGAGGTGGATCGTCCCGATCTGGGAGTTCCCGATCTGGGAGTTCCCGGTCTGGGAGTTCCCGCTCGACTCGTGGCTCGACGCGATCGAACGCGGCTGCACCATCGTCACCGAGAATCTGGAAAGTCGGACCTTCTCGACGCCGGTTCCAATGGTTGGCGGGAACGGCTGTCGTGCTTCTCACTCTGCTCGTCTATCGAAGTGCAGACGTTCAGGTTGTTCGGGGCGACACTTATCGCTCCATCGGAACATCACAACGTGCCTCCATGTCGAAGACATCTGTCGGACGCGGGTCGATCTTCGACCGAGATGGCAACGAGATGGCGATCACTGTTCCGGCAAAGTCCCTATATGCGAACCCTCAGGCCATCGTCGACCCCGTCGCCACTGCTCGAGTGTTGGCACAGATGCTCGGTCTGGATGCGAATGCCGAGATCGACCTCACGACGAAGTTGTCCGACAAGGGCACGACATTCGTGTACGTCCAGCGATTCGTGGATGAAGAGCTGACCAAGGCTGTTCTCGAATTGGGATTGTCGGGAATCAACAGCGTGTCCGAACCCAAGCGCGTTCAAGTGGCTGGTGGTCTGGCCAAGAACGTGATCGGGCGAACAGACCCGTTCGGAGAAGGTTCGGCTGGCCTGGAACTGCAATACGACAAGGTTCTTCGTGGTCAGGATGGAGCGGTCGTGCGTGAGACCTCGGGCGGTCGCAGCGTTCCTGGTACGAGGCGAGTTGTGGAACAAGCTCGACCCGGAACGGATCTCGTTCTCACGCTCGACAGATCCATGCAGTACCAAACCGAACAGGCTCTGATCGAAAGGGTGACCGAACTCAAGGCGCGTGGTGGCAACGCAGTCATCATGGACACCGAGACCGGGGAGATTCTCGCAATCTCGAGTGTTCGCCGCTCTTCCGACGGAACCGTTGCTGTGACGAACGGAAACCTTGCGGCAGTAGAGGCTTATGAGCCTGGATCGGTGGCCAAGGTGTTCAGTATCGCTGCGACGATCGACGCAGGGTTCTCTACTCCGGAGCGAACCTTCGAGGTGCCTGGCGTGTACGAGTTCGATCCGGGTACCGAATTCGCGATGACGATCACAGATGCGTACCCCCACGACCTTCAGACGATGTCGCTCCGGGACATCATCGTCCACTCCTCGAACATTGGAACATTGATGGCTTCTGGAGAGCTCGGATCCGGTCGTTTGCGTGACTATCTCGCCGATTTCGGATTCGGACGCCTCACGGACCTCGATTTTCCGGGTGAGAGTGCCGGAGTCCTCAAAGAGGCCAAGGAGTGGCGTGGTTCGGAGAATGCAACGGTCACCTATGGCTACGGCTTCTCTGGAACATCGATTCAGACAGTTGCGGCGGTGAATGCAGTAGCCAATGGGGGCGTGTATGTGAGTCCGCGCCTCATCAAATCGACGATCGATGAGAACGGTTCGATCTGGGAGACCCCGATCGGGGAGTCGCGCCGTGTGATCTCGGAGCAGACGGCAGACGTGATGTCACAGCTGTTGACGGCGGTCGTCTGTGAAGGAACTGGTGAGCGAGCACGTGTTGTGGGAATTTCAGTGGCTGGAAAGACCGGGACCGGGTACAAGATCCAAGACAACGGAACCTACGAAAGTGACTCGGGAACTCGGTCCTACTTTGCGACGTTCGTCGGCTATCTTCCATCGAACGATCCGCAAGTGACAATTCTCGTTTCCATCGACGAACCCGATCCGTCCAGTCGTGATCGTTTCGGTGGCACCGCAGCAGCTCCCGTCTTCGCACGCCTCGCAGAGATGTCGATCCACGAACGCTCCATCGAACCCATCAATGGCGACACCGGCTGCACGCCCCAGTGAGCGGTCGAATTGTGATGGCCGGCACTGCTGAAGCGAAGCGACAATGCGTTATCGAGGAAATTCGATGATGAAGATCAGCGAACTCGTCGATGTGATCGGTGATTCGCAGACGCGTCTCGTCGGCTCGAAGGACGACATCGAGATCTCGACGGTATCGATGGACTCGAGAGCGGTGGAGGAGGGTGCGCTGTTCTGCTGCGTCCGCGGAGAGCGCTTTGACGGTCACGAATTCGCTTCTGCTGCGATCGAAGGTGGTGCCGCCGCCCTCCTCGTCGAGCACGTGATTCCAGGTGTTCCCGATTCGATTCCTCAAATCGTCGTCATGGACAGTCGTCGGTCGATTGGACCGGTGGCCGCTCGTCTCGCCGGCGACCCGAGTCGGCAGATGACCGTGGTCGGCATCACTGGCACGAACGGAAAGACGACGACTACTCATCTCCTCGCTGCAATCCTGCGCGCCTCGGGAAAAAGAACAGAGGTTCTCGGAACTCTACTGGGTCTCCACAAAACTCCCTAAGCCCCACAGCTTAAATCGACTCTGGCTGCGATGCGCAATCGGCACGTCGATGCTGTTGCAATGGAAGTCTCTTCGCACGCCTTGTCGTTCGAGCGAGTCGGGGGGATGCATTTCGCGGCAGCCGTCTTCACCAACTTGAGTCGAGACCATCTCGATTTTCACGGAACGATGGAGAACTACTTCTCGGCAAAGGCTCGGTTGTTCGAACCTGCACTCAGTGATCTCGGTGTGGTCAATTCCGATGATCCGTACGGTCAGCGACTCTTGAGGAAACCTTCGGTTCGCCTCGTTCCGTTCGGGCGGTCGGATGCCCGCAATGTCGAAGTCTCTGTCTTCGCTCACGAGTACGACTGGGATGGACAACACATCCGGGTGGACATCGGAGGTCATCTCAATGTGTACAACTCCGTAGCTGCAGCGACGGTGGCTCGGGAACTCGGTATCGCCGGTCGAGAGATCGCTGATGGTCTGGCTTCGGCTGGTCCGGTTCCGGGTCGGTTCGAACGGATCGATGAAGGGCAGAGCTTTACGGTGCTGGTCGACTACGCCCACACCCCAGATGGACTCTCGGAGGTCCTGCGATCGGTTCGGGCCATTCCAGGAATTGGTCGCGTCATTCTCGTCTTCGGCTGTGGTGGCGACCGCGACAAGATGAAGCGGCCAATGATGGGCGAAGTTGCCGTATCGCTCGCTGACCTCGTCATTGTCACATCGGATAATCCCCGAAGCGAGGACCCAGAGGCGATCATCGCATCGATCGTGGCAGGAGTGCCGGATCACATGCGCCACCGGCTGTGGGAAAGTCGCCCCGATCGAGCCCAAGCCATCGCAGAGGCACTGAAATTGGCTCGAAATGGTGATGTTGTGCTGATCACCGGCAAGGGTCACGAGACGACTCAGACGATCGGTCTCGAGGCGTTACCCTTCGATGACCGCGTTGTTGCGCGGGACATCCTGAGGAGTTCTCGATGATTGCCGTCATGATCGCCGGTGCCACGGCAATGTTGCTCTCGTTGGCTGGGAGCCGATTCTTGATCTCTCTGTTCCGCAGTGCGGGGAAGGGTCAGCCCATTCTCGGACTCGAGGATCACGGGCCGGAACATCACAAGGCCAAATCGGGAACGCCCACCATGGGCGGTATCGCCATCGTGGGTTCGGCGATGGTCGGTTGGGTCGTTGCTCACCTTCGAGACGGCCTTCCCTTCTCGAATCAGGCAATGATCATGTGGTTCGGCATCTTGTTGATGGCCTTCATGGGGTTGCTCGACGATGTGATCAAGGTGAACAAAGGTCACAATCGCGGAATCTTCTGGAAGAAGAAGGGCTACATCACCTTCGCAATGGCTGCCGGTATCACGTGGTGGCTTGCGGCTGCCACCGATATCTCTGAAACGGTCTCCCTCACTCGCTTCGACTGGCCAGGTTGGGAAATTCCGTGGTGGCTGTGGGTCCTGTGGACTGCGGGCATGATGTGGGCGACCACGAACGCGGTCAACGTGACAGACGGTCTTGACGGTCTGGCAGCAGGATCGGCACTTTTCGGATTCTTGGCCTTCACGATTATCGGCTACTGGTCGTTTCGTAACCCGTCCTTCTACGGCGTCTTCCAGGGAGAGTTCCTGGGAGGAACCGTCAACCCGCTCGACCTTGCTGTCCTCTCGGCGGCATTCGCGGGAGCGTGTGGAGGATTTCTGTGGTGGAACGCTGCTCCTGCGCGAATCTTCATGGGTGATGTCGGTGCTCTCGGGATCGGTGCGGCGCTCGGGCTCTTGGCGGTTGCGACCAATTCACATCTCCTCCTGCCCTTGATCTGCGGAGTGAACGTGATGGAGGCAGGCTCCGTTGCGGTGCAGATGTCGATCTTCAAGGCGTCGGGGCGCAAGAAGCGCTTCTTCCGGATGACGCCGATCCACCACCATTTCGAACTCATCGGCTGGCCAGAGACGACCGTGATCATTCGCTTCTGGATCATCGGAGGAATCTGTGTAGCTGCATCTCTTGCACTCTTCATCGGCGACTTCACCCGTATCAGCGGTCCTGCAAGCAGGTTGCTGCCATGACTGAGAGAGTTCTCGTCTACGGGGTTGCAGTTGCCGGACTGGCAACCCTGAAGGCGTTGCTCGCTCGTGACTACGAAGCAATCGTGGTGGACGACTCCGTGAATCCGAAAAAGGCTTCCGCTGTTGCGAAGCTCGGGTGTGATCTCATCGAGCGACCGTCGTTGAACGAACTCGGAGCCCTCATCTCGTCATGTCTTTTCGTGGCGCCGGCGCCGGGTATTCCGGAAGGTCATCCGCTGATCGCAGAGTCCTGCGCTCGTGGGGTGCCTTTGCGAAGCGAACTGGACTTGGCATACGAGTGGGAGTCGAAGCGAGCAGGGGGAGCGCGACCCATTGTTGCCGTCACGGGAACCGATGGGAAGACGACCACAGTCATGATGACGGAATCGATACTCGCTGCGGCTGGACGGCGACCAGTTGCCTGCGGCAATACCGAGATTCCTTTCGTCGAAGCCCTCGACATGGATGTCGATTCCTTCGTGGTCGAGGCAACGAGTTTTCGATTGGCTTTCGTCGACTCGTTTCGCTGCGCTGCATCGGCATGGCTGAACTTGGCCCCGGACCACCTCGACTGGCATTCGTCGATGTCCACGTACGAAGCCGCCAAGTCTCGGATCTGGAAGAACGTTCGACCCACCGATGTAGCGATCGGATTCCAGGACGACCCGATTGTGATGAGACACCTGCGAAGTCTCGAATGCCGTCAAAGCATTGATGCGATCGTGCGGGAGTGAACGAGAGAGGTCCGAGACGTCGATGATCGGTCCCTGTGGGGCAACCAGTTGCCCTGCGACGATTCCATAGTCCGCCCCGTTCGAGCCAACGGTCAACTGCCGGCATTCGAGACTTCGCAGGTGTCTCATCACAATCGGGTCGTCCTGGAA
>JBJTGN010000238.1:0-3683 GCA_046093905.1 Actinomycetota bacterium | reverse complement strand
AGTCAGTTGTTGCCGGTAGATCGAAGTGCCGGTCATGTGAGCACGAGTTGGCACCCCTCGACTTGATACCGATCGTCTCGTGGGCGATGTTGCGCGGACGCTGTCGGTTCTGCGGTACGTCCATCGGAACAACATCGCTGTCGATCGAACTTGTCACCTCGGCAGTATTCGTCGCGTGCGCTCTCGTGATCGACAACTCACTTGTGCTGCTCGCTCATTGGATTCTGTGCACAGGACTCATCTCTCTCACGGTCATCGACATTGCGACCCTTCGACTCCCGAGGAGCATCATCCATGTGACTGCTTCGATCGGAATTCCGATTCTCTTCTTCGCCTCGATCACGGGAGATGAACTCCTCCGAGTGCGCACCTCCCTCATCGGAGCACTGTGCGCTCTGTGTGCGATGGCATGTCTGTACGCAGCCAGTTCGGGTCGACTCGGGGATGGAGATGTGCGACTGAGTCCACTCCTCGGTGCCTTCCTCGGCTGGTGGAGTCTGCCAGCAGTCTTCTCAGGGTTCTTTCTCGCATTCCTCCTCGGATCCGTGATCGGACTGGGGATGATCATCGCGAAGAGATCGAGTCGATCGAAGGCGATTCCCTTCGGGCCGTTCCTCGCTGCTGGGACGATCTTGACAGTGGTGTTCGAGATCGATGTGCTGACCTGAGGCGAGAGCGTTCAGGGAATGTCGCGCACCCCATCGAGGACTCCGTACATCGCAGATACCAGCGCAACTGCGACGAAGCCAACGACAAGTCCGACGAACACGATCAAGAACGGTTCGAACAGCGATGTGAACCGCCGCATGCGCATCTCGAGCTCGGCATCGAAGAACTCTCCGGCTGCTGTGACCTGCTCGTCGAGAGCGCCGGTCTCTTCGCCAACTCGGAACATCTGCCGTGCAGCTCCGGGAAAGAGGCCGGTGCGTGCGAGAGCTGCTGCGAAGTCGATGCCCATTGCCATGTCACGTGCGGCACGTGTCAGGAGATCGCGGTGAACCGCATTCGAGATCGTCTGTGTGCTCAAGCGCATACCGGCTGTGACGGGGAGACCCGAACGCACAGTGGCCGAAAGAATGCGACAGAACCTCTCGAGCATCACGTATTGGATGATCGTGCCGATGAAGGGAATGCGCAGCACGAGCGAATCGATCCGTCGCCGAATTCGTGCGGATCGCAGCGAAGCCACGAATGCTGCGACCAAACCCGCGAAGAGACCGCAGATGAGGAAGAGGTTGTCGGTCAGCATCGACGTGGCGTTCAGCAGAATCCGAGTCGGGAGTGGAACTGTCGATCCGAGCTCTTCGAACAGAGGCTCGAAACGCGGAATCACGAACCCGGCGAGGATTGCCACAGTCACCAGAGCGAGTGCCATCACGATGCTCGGATAGGCGAGAGCCGATGAGATCTTTGCTCTCGTTTCGATCACTCGTGACTGGTAGCCGATGAGACTGTCGAGTGTCTCGACGAACGCACCGGTCTCCTCGGCACTGCGAATCAAGCCGACGAAATAGGGCGGAAAGACCTTCGGATGCATGTCGAATCCATCCGATAGTGAAGCTCCGGTATCGAGGGTTTTGAGGATGGAACTCAGTGCCGATCGAAGTGATGCATCTTCGGACTCGTCGGCAATGATGCGAATTGCTTCGTCGAGGGCGATGCCGCTGCGAGTGAAGACGCGCAATTGGCGGGTGAAGTGCAGGAGGGTCTGTCGAGAAGTGGCACGTTGTCGCAAGCGAAAGATCCGTCTCATGACACAGTCACGCGATCAGCTGGAGTCGATTGTGCGCCGAGGGATCGGACGACTTCGTCGATCGTGGTGATCCCACCCTCGACGAGCTGCATTGCTGCAGTGCGCAGCGAAGTCATTCCTTCGTCGAGAGCGATTGCACGGATTGTCTGTGCATCGGCGCGGTGAAGAAGATGTCGACGAACTTCAGGTGTGACCCGCAAGATCTCGTACACACCGACCCGATCCAGATATCCGGTCTGGCTGCAGGCGGAACATCCCGTCCCTCGCTGGAATTCTGTGGCTGCATCAGGTCGGTAACGGCGGAAGAGTTCGAGCTCGTCCGGTCTCGGCGAGTACGCGCGAGCACATGCAGTACACACTCGCCGAACGAGACGTTGTCCGATCACTCCGATCAGCGAAGACGACACGAGGAATGGCTCGACACCCATGTCGATCAGACGCTGGAGAGCCCCGGCAGCATCGTTGGCATGGATCGATGAGAGAACGAAGTGACCGGTGAGTGCAGCCTGCACTCCGAGTCGAGCCGTCTCCTGATCACGAAGTTCTCCGATGAGAATGACGTCTGGATCCTGTCGCAGGAGTGCCCGCAGCCCGGCTGCGAATGTGAGACCAGCTTGGTCGTTCGTGCGGACCTGATTGATGCCAGCGATCACGTATTCGACCGGATCTTCGATCGTGGTGACATTGCGATCGCCGATTTCCATGTCCGTCAGCGATGCGTAGAGAGTGGTGGTCTTGCCTGATCCCGTTGGCCCACAGCACAGGACCAGCCCGAAGGGTGATCGAATCAATCCCCGCCACATTTCGATTGCAGATGGGGCCATCCCGAGTTCGCCGAGCCCTCTCGTCGTGCGGCGTTGGTCGAGGAGTCGCAACACGATCTTTTCCCCGTGAATGGTCGACAAGGTTGCGAGCCGAACATCGAGAGATCTGCCGTTACAGGTCGTTGAGAACTGTCCGTCTTGGGGACGCCGCCGTTCGACGATGTTCATTCCGCCCATGATCTTCAGTCGACTCACGAGCGGACCGTGGTAGCTGAGTGGAAGGCGGTCGGCATCGACGAGGGACCCGTCGATACGAAACCGAATGCGCAGCGAATCGCCGAAGGGTTCGATGTGAATATCCGATGCTCGATACTGCGATCCGGATTCGACCAGTCGATCGGCCAACTTCACGATCGGTATCGAAGGAGCGGGCGAATCGACTCGATCATTGGTTCGAGTGGTCTCACTCGATGACGATGTATCCGATCCTTCGATCACATGTCGCTATCGGACGTTCGGTCCGCCGACTTCAACAGCATCGAACAACATGACGAAACCTTGAACAACGGAGACCTCGAGGAGAGAAAACCTCGATGGGCGAAGACATGACCGGAACGGTCGCTCGACACGGCCAGCAGTTGTCCATATGGCTCGTACAACATGGCTCGTACAACAAACGACCCGAGGAGCCGTGAAGCTCCCCGGGTCGAGAGGATCGATCTCCCCCTGAACCTGTGTCGTCAGTTCGAAACGTAAGCGAGACGGTTCGGTGAACCCTCTCCCGGGTTCAGGACGACACCAGGTGTCGCGTTGCCCAGGATTCGATCACGGACTTCTCCAGAGCTGAGTCCCGGGTTCTCGCCGAGAATCAGTGCGGCGATGCCGGACACGATCGCGGCCGAAGACGACGTTCCACCGATGGTCTTCGTTTCCCTTGGCCCCCCGATCCATGCGGACTTGATGAAGGTTCCCGGAGCGAAGATGTCCACACACGATCCGAAGTTCGAGAACTGCTCGCGGTACTCCGAGGAATTGGTCGCACCGACAGTGATGGCGCCTTCTGCCCGAGCGGGAGAGTATGCACATGCGTTGGCACCGTCGTTACCGGCCGAAGCAATGACTGTCACTCCCGAATTGAACAAGCGGTTGACGACATTGTCGAGAGT
>JBJTGN010000237.1:0-5908 GCA_046093905.1 Actinomycetota bacterium | reverse complement strand
ATAGAAGACCTTGCGGAGCAGTTAGGCCTCCCGTCGCAAGCTATCGAGGCAAGTGAAGTTGAGCGGGATTTGTGGGCCAAGCTCAATGGAAAGTCGGTCGGAATCTATTCGCATCTGCCCAGAGCGAAGTCCCTTCTCGAGAGCCGACTAAGGCGACTCTGCAACATCGGTGAAGTCGAGGGCAACGCCGACGAAGCCGGCACACCTGCACTTCGCGCTATGGCCTCGAGAGTGGACTACCTCCTCGTGCATACCTGGAAAGCAAGTCACTCGGCGACACAGGCTATCGACGCAGTCAGACCACGGGAGGAGCAGATCTTTCCCGTTCAGAAGGGAGTGACGGGATTTCTACGAGCTCTCGAAAGCGCGCTTGCAAATTAACGCGGCTACACCGAACTTCCAACAGTGCGTAGCAAAAGATTCGTAAGCAGCTTGATGTCGTTCGGCGTGTTCTGCAGAGAGTTCCACTTTCGCTGGTCGTCGCTGTCGAGATACCAAACGCCATCGGTCCAAGCGCTTATCGCATGGAGTTGGTCGAGTTTCTTATCTAGCCTGAGCTTCGGCAGTCGCTCAGCGGGATAGCCATCCGTCAAGGCATCCATAACGTAACCCATTGACTGAATGCCGACGCCATGTGTCAAACGGGACTTCCGAGGAATGAGCTTCCACTCAATAGGCCACGTGCTCTCGACCAGGGACCAGAAGATCTTCAGGTGCAGGACCATCTGCTCGACATCACCAGACCCATCCTCGGGATCGCGATACTGGTATAGAGCTCCGTCGTAGAGGCTGTTCTCAATCATCCGCAGGACACTGTTGTCCTTGATGTATCCCTCTGGTGAGGTTGGTGTGGCGATGGCACCGCGGAAGGGACTGTCGTCGTCGAGGTTGAGTCGCGTCATGATCAGCGCTGGCAGTTGCCGGCGGGCGTACTTCTGCGGCAGATACCCGGTGGTGTCGGGCAACAACTCATGGATGAGCCCCTTAGGCAGGGGCTTGCTGTTGTTCACCAGGATGAACTGGGACCGCTGCTCCTCTTCGTCCGCCGCGATGAAAGCCACAGCCGCGACAGGGAATTCGGCAACGTCAGCATCACGAATTGCAGCGACGCGTTGCTGGCCGTCCACCAAGAGGGCTGGTTTGCTCGCCTCATCAAGCGTCTCATCGACGGGGATGACAAGGTCGCCCATCGTCGAGTAGTCGACCGCACTTCGTCGGCGGTACGGGTCGAAACGGACGCGGGAGTCGAAGGCAAGAACTACAGCATTGGGCAACATGGCGTCCGGTGATTCAAGGTATCGGCGGATCGCACGGATGTGGGAGAGGACTTCCGGCCTCTGATAGCCGTCCAAGCCGCCACTGTCTGAGCGTTTGACTCTAGAGACCGCGGTAAACTTCAGTACCTGCTTGCCGTCGATGGCGAAGCAGTAGATGTGGCGGCCCCCCTGGCGTACCTGAAGGGCTGGTACGCGGATCTCGTATTTGTCAGCCACTGGCAATCCTCTCCAAGGGTCGCGGGCGCACCGCTTTTAGGGACTTCATCTTGTCGGCAAGGACGGACAGGTTGTGGAAGCCGCGGCGCTTGTTACGCTCGCTTCCGCGGAAGATGGCAATCTCGATGCCGTGCTTCGCGCAAAGACCACACTCGCAGATTCGCCAAGGAGCGTCCTCGAGAGTCCGCCGGTACATGTCTGCGTAACTCTTCTTGACGCCAACGAGTTCTTCGTAGGCCAGGACTGCACCGAGGGCGGTTTTAAGTGAGCACTTCTTGGCGTCGTAGTCCCGTAGACGCCTGAGGCTCTCCCGTTCCGCTATCACCGCGTCGGCTTGGGAGACCTTGCCTGCAAGAATCGCCTTCTTGAGCGTGACGTTGGCGTCGACCTGAGGAACGCGGATCGCCGAGTACGTGGTGTCGGTGGTGTGGTAGTTATCCCGGTCATCCATGAAGGACTGTCGGAAAAACGAGGTGCTGTCAAAACTGGTGACTCCGAGTTCCGCGAATTCGTTCATTGACTCGATTCGCGTGATGCCGAGGAGGTGCAGCTCGGTTTCAGGAAGCCGAATTTCGGCGATAGCAGTCAGGCAAGCCAGGATGTCCGGCGTCTTGAGTGGCACCATGCCGCCCAGGGCGATGCGCTGATACCCCATGTCTTGCAATTGCTTGACGCTATCGGCGTAACTAGCTGGGTCCCATCCTTGAGCGGCGCCGACGGGTTCGAATGGGTTCCCGTGGTCGTGAACGGCACTCAGGAACTTCTCGGCGAAGTGAAGAGAGATTATCCGTCGCTGTGTCCAGTCTTCTGGGATATCGCCGCCGCCTCCTGGCCGGCGATATCCGAGGATTACATGGTCGATACTGACACCGGCATCGAACCCACATCGGCTGTAAAAGTCGATCACTTCGTCCACCGAATACGGAGGTTCCGGTTCGTTGACATAGGTGAAGGCTCCGCAATCACCTATTGTGACAACGTCATCGGGAAGACGAAAGAACCCGCGGACACCGAGTCGGTAGAGCCGTTGGCGTTGCGGCATGGAGTATTTGCCCACCCCTTGGATGGTCCCATCCACGATTGCCTTCGAGACCAGCAGGCCCTGATAAGCCGGCTGGGCAAGAACTTCGTGGGCGTAGCGATCATCTCGTTGACGCACGCGTAGGGGCGAGTACTCGTCATGAATAAAGTCGTAGGTCGGACTGACCTGATCTTGGCTGTCGGGACAGTAGAACCTCATGGGTGTTCCTTACGGGCCGTCAGGTAGGCGCGCGCTAGGAAGTTCGAGAGTGCCGAGATGTGTTTGGGAACGTTCTGCACGTCGTCCCACGCGAGGCCAAGTTCGGTCCAGTTACCGTTCGTCCAATGGCAACTGCGCGCGATGCGGGAAACCTCGTGGCGAGCCTGGTCCGCTGCATGCGGATCCGCCGGATCAATCTGTGCCATGACCCGGTCCATAAGTCGGCCCATGGCGCGGATTCCGACTCCACCCATCAGCTTGGACTTTGCCGGCGATTTGCCCCAAGCGTCGGGGAAGACATCGCGCACGGCTGACCAGTAGATGATCAGTAGGCGGCGGATCGCCTCTGTATCGGTGGTCCCGGTAGCAATGTTTCGGTATGGAAACAGCACCCCGGATGGCGACTCGAGCGATTCCTTGATCGCTTCGACAAGGCTGTTGTCGGTGACGACGGCGTGCCGGCGTTGCCCCTCTTCGGTGGAGGCACGTTTGATCAGACCAAAGAAGGGAGACTCCGGATCTTGGTTGAGCATGTCAACCAACGCCGACGGCATACGCCGAGCCGCCAACCGTGGAGATGGCGCTGACACAACTTCGGGGAGAAGTTCAGTAACGAGGTTGGCTGGCAGGGGAGCCACGGTATTGACCCGGAGGAACTGATCGCGCTGGAGGTCCAAGGTCGAGGCAACAAAGCCGGCCACCGGGACAGGCATGCGGGTGTTCTTCGTGCGGGATAGCGCCAGACTGCGCTGTTGCCCATCGACGATCCAAGCTGGCCGTGGCGAGTCGGGATCGGTGGGGTAGGGGATCTCCAACGTTCCGGCTGTCGCCAGGCCATCGCTCGTTAAAGGGCCACGGCTGGAACGGAAGTGCACAGTGTCCGGCAGGGCGAGGATGAGGCCGTTGGGGAATAGCGCGATGCCCGAGTCGAGGTAGTCGAGTATCTGCTTGACGTGATTACGGCGTTCCGGGCGTTGGTAGCCGATGAGTTTCCCGGCATCATCCCGGCCGATGCGTGCGACATCAGCGACCAGACCAACTTCCTCGGCCGCCAAAGCGAACAGATATAGCGGTGTTTCAGTGTTCTGGTCGATGCGTAACGCACGACGTTCAAGGATGTGCTCTTTGCCGTTCGTCATCTGGCACCCTCTGTGGAGTGGAAGAGTCGGCCGAACCTCTTCTGCTCACAGGCCACTCCGGAATCCCGTAGTTTGCGTAAGGCGCGCGTTGCCGACAGTGAGGGATCCGCGGCTTTCAAGTGTCTGATGAGTTCGCGAAGTGTCGGGTCGTCGGTTGGTGTCCTGTCGTAGCGTTCGAGTTCGGACACGGAGTCGGCCCACTTCAACCACCGCCGTGAGGTGGCAGTGTTATAGAGAGTTCCACCGCGTGATTTGGCAAGCCAACGACGGGCCATGCGCAAGGTAATGCTCGACGCAGTACCGCCGAGTTGGCGTCGAAGTCCCATATCTGCCGGAATTCGTGGCAGGCCATCGGTGTCTCTGGAACCGCCCACGAGGAGAAGATCGCCACCTCGCCGTGCAAGGGATGTGAGTTCGTCGTTCATCGCTCGTGCGTAGGTTTCTGACAACACGAGCAGCACGCGCTCATCGGTAGTTTCGGTGAGCGAACCGGACCCCTCGAAAGTCGTCAACGCCTTCCACCAGCTCTGCGATGGGGAACCGGTTGGAGCCACTGTGTCCGGGTGCCCGGTAGCGAAGGTGGCGGCGTAGGCCGGCGCTTTGGAATTGGCATCGCGCAGGCCGAGTCCTGCGGAGGCAACCAACAGTCGAACATCGAATCCCATGCGCGTCGCGTCCCCGACAAGTCCGCGTACCTGCTGCCAGGCTTCGCCCTGGTAGAGATCAATAAGTGCAGAGGCGGGAGCTGCGTCTTGGACCCTGCGTTGCCAGTGCCGGACGCGGTCGGGAACATTCCCATCGGGCAGGCTTCTAACCTGCAGTTGGGGCGAGGGTTTGTGGGACTTCCGTTCGGTGCAGTTGACTACAATTGTCAGTTTAGTCACTCCAGTCCCACCTCCTCTCGTCCAGAAACTACAGCGCGTATGTTCCGACTCTTGTCGGCAGTTTCGGTTACTATAACCGCACACACCGACAGAGTTGGGAGGACAAGGTGAAAAAACCCGCGGTCGTGCTCTTAAGTGGGGGATTGGACTCGACGACCGTGCTGGCCATCGCGAAGAGCGAGGGTTATGAGCCGTATGCCTTGTCGTTCCGATACGGCCAACGGCATGCGATCGAACTGGAATCCGCGCGGCGCGTCGCCGCGGCGCAGGAGGTTCATCGCCACGTCGTTGCCGATATCGACCTGCGTGTGTTCGGCTGCTCATCATTGACTGCCGACATCGCGGTGCCGAAGCATGACTCAGCCGACGATCTCGGCGAGGAGATACCGTCTACGTACGTGCCGGCCCGCAACACAATCTTCCTGTCTTTTGCGCTGGCTTATGCAGAGACGATCGACGCCCAAGACATCTTCATCGGAGTCAATGCACTCGACTACTCGGGGTATCCCGACTGCCGGCCTGAATACGTAGAGGCGTTCGAGAACATGGCTAACCTAGCGACCAAAGCCGGTGTAGAAGGCCAGCGACTGACCATTCACACCCCCTTGATCAATCTGACCAAAGCTCAGACCATCAGCGTGGGAATCGAACTCGGAGTGGATTACGGACTGACGTCATCCTGCTACGACCCCGATCAGGCGGGGCATCCGTGCGGGCGTTGCGACTCGTGCCTCTTACGTCTGAGGGGCTTCTCCGAAGCCGGCCACATCGACCCACTGACCTATCAGGCGGCGTGACGTGCCCTACAACGTCAAGGAAATCTTCTACACACTCCAGGGCGAAGGCCACCACACGGGGCGGCCCTCCGTCTTCTGCCGATTCACCAGTTGCAATTTGTGGACTGGCCGCGAGCAAGACCGCGCCCGCGCCATCTGCACCTTCTGCGACACGGACTTTGTTGGTACGAACGGACCTGGCGGTGGGCGCTTTCAAGATGCTGCCGAATTGGCCGAAGCCATCGAAGGTGCTTGGCCGGACTCCGGTCCCGAGCATCGTATGGTGGTTTGCACCGGCGGCGAACCGCTACTGCAACTCGATACCGAACTCGTTGAGGAACTGCACGACCGCGGTTTCTACGTCGCGGTCGAGACC